>NZ_JBVIHJ010000004.1:114556-386785 GCF_055570355.1 Streptomyces sp. NPDC031225
TTGACCCCCCCCCTTGGGTTTCCGTCTTCTTTCGCGGCCCTTCCGCGTCTGGTCCCGCGTTCCCCCCCCCCCTGGGTGGGGAACGGCACGGCCACCTGGGGGGCGCGGGGAACTGCGCGAGCAACCACACACGACCCGAACTCTCAGGCGCAGCAGTCCGGGTCAAGCCCCACCGGCAGACGGTCGCCCCCGAACACCGCACAGGTGGCCTCGTGCCCCCCGAGCGCGGCGACGGCCAGAAGCAAGGACCCTGCGGTCCACGTGGTCAGCTCCCGTGGCCAGACCGCCGCGTCCTCGAACACGTACCCGGTCCAGTACAACCCGCTCTCCGCGTCCCGCAGATGCTGGATCGACTGGAGGATCTCGAGCGCCCGGTCGGACTCGCCCGTCGCCCACAGGGCCAGGGCGAGTTCGGCCGACTCCCCGCCCGTGACCCACGGGTTGGGGACGACACAGCGCACACCGAGACCGGGGACGACGAAGCGGTCCCAGCCCGCCTCGATGCGGGCCGTGGCCTCCGCGCCGGTCAACGCCCCGCCCAGGACCGGGTAGTACCAGTCCATCGAGTAGCGGTCCTTGTCGAGGAAGCGCTCCGGGTGCCTGCGGATCGCGTGCCGCAGCGCGCCCACCGCCAACTCCCAGTCCGGCTGCGGCTCTTCGCGCTGCTCGGCGATGGCGAGGGCGCACCGCAGGGCGTGGTGGATCGAGGACGACCCGGTCAGCAGCCCGTCGGGCACCGCCGTGCCGTCGTCCTCGCGCTTCCACCCGATCTGCCCGCCCGGCTGCTGGAGCCCCAGCACGAACTCCGTCGCCGCGAACACCGTCGGCCACATCCGGTCGAGGAACGTGTCGTCACCGGTGGACAGATAGTGGTGCCACACCCCTACGGCCATGTAGGCGACGAAGTTCGTCTCGCGCGCCCGGTCGGTGACTTTCGTGAAGTCCCCGTCCTGGTAGGCCGCGTACCAGGAGCCGTCCGCGTTCTGGTGCCGTGCGAGCCACTCGTAGGCCCGTTCGGCGGCCTCGTGCTCGCCCGCCGCGTCCAGCGCCATCGCGGCCTCGGTGTGGTCCCACGGGTCGAGGTGGTGGCCCCGGAACCACGGGATCGCCCCGTCGCCGCGCTGCACGGCCAGGATGCCGGCGACGGTCGTGGCGGCCTCGTCCGCGGTGAGAACCCCGGGCAGGACGAGGTGTTCGGTGCGGGGAGTGGTCACCGCGCGTCCACGACGGGCAGGTGCGGCTTGGTCGCGTAGGCCACGAAGCTCTTGCCGATCAGCGGGTTCAGCGCCTGCTCGGCGACCCGGGTGGCCAGCGGCTTCTTCATGATGTCCCAGACCAGCAGCTTGTGGTACGCCTGCACCGGCAGCGCCTTGTCGTTGTCGACGCCGAACGCGCACTTCAGCCACCAGTACGGCGAGTGCAGGGCGTGCGCGTGGTGGGTGCCGTAGGGCTTCAGGCCGGCCTCGCGGATCTTCGCGAGCAGCTCGTCCGCCTTGTAGATGCGGATGTGACCGCCCTCGACCTCGTGATAGGCGTCGGACAGCGCCCAGCAGACCTTCTCGGGGCCGTAGCGCGGGACGGTGATGGCGATCCGGCCGCCGGGCTTCAACACCCGGACCATCTCGGCGAGTACGCCCTTGTCGTCGGGGATGTGCTCCATCACCTCGGAGATGATGACGACGTCGAAGGACTCGTCGGGGAAGGGCAGGGCCAGGGCGTCGCCCTCCATCGCCGTGGCGGTGGCACCCTCGGGGGCCTCCCCGGCCTCCTTCATCGCCGCGAACCACTTCGCGACCTCGCTGATCTCCTCGGCGTTCTGGTCCAGTGCCACGACCTGCGCGCCGCGCCGGTAGCACTCGAACGCGTGCCGGCCGGCCCCGCAGCCGAGGTCCAGGACGCGGTCGCCCGGCGCGAGCGGGAACCGGGAGAAGTCGACGGTCAGCACGTGGCCCTGCTTTCGGGATAGACACCGGTGTCTGTGGTCGGGGGTGCGAGCTCGGCGCCCCGGGGAGCGGCGGCTCGGCCGGGGAGCCGGGCCGCGGAGTCGGCGATCGCCTCGCGGTACCGGGACACCGTGCCCTCGGCGGCCTTCGCCCAGGTGAACCTCGTCAGGACCCGCTCACGGCCGGCCCGGCCGAGCCGGGCGCGCAGGTCCGGGTCGCCCAACAGGCGGCTCAGGGCCGCCGCCAGCGCGCCGGCGTCCCCCGGCGGTACCGCGAGGCAGGTCTCGCCGTCGCGCCCTGCGACCTCGGGGATCGCGCCGCCCGTCGTCGCGACCAGCGGGGTTCCGGTGGCCATGGCTTCGGCCGCGGGAAGTGAGAAGCCCTCGTAAAGGGAGGGCACGCAGGCGACCTCCGCCGAGCGGACCAGGTCGACCAGTTCCGCGTCCGAGATGCCCTTGACGAAGTCGACGGCGCCCTGAAGGCCGTAGCGCTCCATCGCCGCGGCGACCGGGCCCTCCTCGGGCTGTTTGCCGACGACCACGAGGTGCGCCCCGGGGTGTTCGGTGCGCACCTTGGCGAGCGCCTCGACGAGGAAGACCAGGCCCTTGAGGGGGACGTCCGCGCTGGAGGTGGTGACGATCCGGCCGGGGACGACCCGCACGGACGGATCCGGCGAGAACTGGTCGGTGTCGGCGCCGATGTGCACGACGTGGATGCGGTCGTCGCGGACGCCCAGGTGCTCGACGATCTCCTGGCGGGAGGTGCCGGAGACGGTGAGCACGGACGGCAGCCGGCGGGCCACCCTCTTCTGCATGCGTGTGAAGGCGTACCAGCGGCGCTTGGACCAGCGCTGCTGCCGGGTCTCGGCGGCGTCGATCTCCAACTGCCGGTCCACGGTGATGGGGTGGTGGATGGTGGTAACCAGGGGGGCGCCGATGTCGCCCAACAGGCCGTAGCCGAGGGTCTGGTTGTCGTGGACCACGTCGAACTCACCAGTGCGGGCCCGGAGATGGCGTCGGGCCCGCAGGGAGAAGGTGAGCGGCTCGGGGAAGCCGCCGGTCCACATCGTGGCGACTTCCAGGGCGTCTATCCAGTCCCGGTACTCGTCGCGTTTCGGGGTGCGGAAGGGGTCCGGGGAGCGGTAGAGGTCCAGGCTCGGCAGCTCGGTCAGGCTCAGTTCCTCGTACCCGGGGTCGAGGACCGGGTAGGGCTGGGAGCCGATGACCTCGACCCGGTGGCCGAGGCGGGCCAGCTCGCGTGAGAGGTGTCGTACGTAGACGCCCTGGCCCCCGCAGAACGGGTTCCCCTTATAGGTGAGGAGCGCGATACGGAGCGGTCGCTCGCCGTCGGCGGCCAGGTCCTCGAAAGACCCCGCCTGACTGGCCTCAGCGGTCACTCTGCGCCCCCTTCTGCCTGCACTGTCCCGCGAGATTACGACGAGACGGTAATCTAGAACAAGTTTCAGACTTGATCGTCCAGGAGGCTCTGAATCTACCGGCAGGTAGGGGCCCTGTGAGTGGTGGATCAGGTGATTCACGCCACGAACGCCGCGGCCGCCCCACGACCCGGCACCCTGCCATGCTGTGTGATCGCAAACCCTCACGGACCGTCACGGAAACGGGTTCCATGACCGCGGAGACCAAGGTGGACAAGGTGGCCAAGTCGGGCAGAGTGGAAGCCAGTACCGCACGGCCCGACGCCGCGCCGCTGACCGAGCGGCAGGAGGCGCGGCGCCGCCGGATCCTGCACGCGAGCGCGCAGTTGGCGAGTCGCGGCGGCTTCGACGCGGTGCAGATGCGGGAGGTCGCGGAGTCCTCGCAGGTGGCGCTCGGCACCCTCTACCGCTACTTCCCGTCCAAGATCCATCTGCTGGTCGCGACGATGCAGGACCAGCTGGAGCACATGCACGGCACGCTCCGCAAGAAGCCGCCACAGGGGGAGACGGCGGCCGAGCGGGTCGCGGAGACGCTGATGCGGGCCTTCCGCGCGCTCCAGCGCGAGCCGCACCTGGCCGACGCGATGGTCCGCGCGCTGACCTTCGCGGACCGCAGCGTGAGTCCGGAGGTCGACCAGGTATCGCACCAGACCACGCTGATCGTCCTGGACGCCATGGGCCTCGACGACCCGACCCCCGAGCAGCTCTCCGCGGTCCGGGTCATCGAGCACACCTGGCACTCGGCCCTGATCACCTGGCTCTCGGGTCGCGCCTCGATCGCCCAGGTGAAGATAGACATCGAGACGGTGTGCCGCCTGATCGACCTCACGGAACCGAAGGCCTGACCCGGCCGGCCCGGTCGATACCAGCACGTCCGCCGATGCCCCGAGCGTCCTGTCGGGCCCGGCCACTCAAGCCCGGCCCGCCTCCCGCTCGACCCCGTCGACGTACGCGACCGGCAGGGGGCAGCCGCGACACGCATCGGGCCTGCCCGTCGCTCACCGTCCCGCAACCGACGAGTCCGGTTCCGCCCTCTCCGCGCGGCCGACGTCCCCTACCGCACGGCCGAGAGGCCGCTCCAGCTCCGTCCGATCGCCGCCTCGCCCGCCCACCGGTCGAGGAGCTGCCGGGCCTCGTCCTCGGGGGCGGCGAGGGAGACCTGCTGGGCGCCGGCGTCCACGCCGCGTTTCTGTTCGTGGGTGCCCTCGCTGCAGCAGGCGCACAGGAGGCGGACGCTGCTCGCGGGTTCGGCGCCGAAGCCGTGCTCGGTGAACAGCTCGACGAGTGCCTCCAGGTCGGCCGCCTCGCCCGCCGCCACCGTGACCTCCAGGGTGGGCAGTTGAGACGCCTCGAAGAGCAGAAGTTCGTCGAAGACGGGGTAGGTGGAGCCGTCGACGACCCGCTCGCCCTTCGGTTCGCCGTCGTGGACGACGATCTCGCCGTAGCGCCGTCCGCCCGAGACGGGCACGCTGACGACCCGGCCGCGGGTCGGGCACAGCCGCTCGATCCAGACGACCTCGCGCTCGCCGCCGGAGTCGAGCCGTACGCAGGCGACGCCGAAGCGGCCGTCGATCTGCCCCTCGCCGTCCGGGAGTTCGATGCCGAAGCCGGTCCAGGCCTCCCGTGCCGTCGCCCAGTCACGCTGGATGGTGGCGGCGATGCCGAGGTTCCAGTACGCCGGGTCGCCCTCGCCGCGCGGGGCCCGGGCCGCGGCCTCACGGCCCAGCTCGTACGCCTTGGCCCAGTTCCGCAGGAACTTGTGGGCGAGCGCGGCGTCGTACCACCACACCGCGCTCGCGTTCAGGTCCGGGAAGTGCGCGAGCACCCGCTCGTACAGTTCGGCGGCGCGCAGCCAGTCCTCGGCCTCCCAGGCCGCGCGCGCCTGCTCGATCAGCTCCCTGGCCTCGGACTTCTCCACGCCCACTCCACTCCCACGACGACCGCAGGAGCGTACGCCGTCAGTCCTCGGGCGGGAACACGGGCTCCCCGCTGCCCAGCAGGGAGATCATGATGGCCTCGACCGGGCAGTTCTCGGCGGCGGCAAGGATCTTCTCGTTGGCGTCGGTCTTCGGGTCCGCGGGGTGGGACTGGCGGGCGGTGTCCAGGCGGAACCCGTCGGGGGCGGTGTGCACGCACTGCGCCGAGCCGATGCAGAGCGAGCGGTCGACCTCGACGTGCCAGCGGTCTCCCGTCCCCACGCCCGGGTTCGCCCGCGTGGGAGGTGCCTCCATCTCTCACGCCTCCCAGCCGGCCGGCAGGTGGATCATCTTGTGCTCCAGGTACTCGCCGTATCCCTCCGGGCCGAACTCCCTTCCCAGGCCTGAGTTCTTGTAGCCGCCGAAGGGGCCGAGCATGTCGAGGCTGAAGGTGTTGACGGAGTAGGTGCCGGTGCGGACCTGCTTCGCGATCTCGATGCCGCGCGCGGTGTCGGCCGTCCACACGCTGCCGGACAGGCCGTAGTCGGAGTCGTTGGCGATCTTCACGGCCTCGGACTCGTCGCCGTAGGGCAGAAGGCAGATGACCGGGCCGAAGATCTCCTCGCGGGCGATCCGCATCGAGTTGTCGACGTCCCCGAAGAGCGTCGGCTCGACGTACCAGCCGCGGTCCAGGCCGGCCGGGCGCCCGCCGCCGGTGAGGATCTTGGCGCCCTCCTCCTGGCCGATGCGGATGTAGTCGAGGTTGCGGCGCTGCTGGCGTTCGGCGACCAGCGGGCCGACCTGGGTGGCCGGGTCGAGCGGGTCGCCGACGACCAGTGAACTGGCCGCCGCGGCAAAGGCCTCGGCGAACTCGTCGTAGCGGGCGCGGGGCACCAGGATGCGGGTCTGGGCCACACAGGCCTGGCCGTTGTTCATCCAGGCGTTCGGGACGATCCCGGCGACGGCCGCCTCGACGTCCGCGTCCGGCAGCACGACCGCCGCCGACTTGCCGCCCAACTCCAGTGTCACGCCGGTGAGGTTGCGGGCGGCGACCTCCATCACACGCTTGCCCGCGCCCACCGAGCCGGTGAAGGAGACCTTGTCGACGCCCGGGTGTCCGACCAGGTACTCGCTGACCTCGCGGTCGGCCGGGAGGATGGACAGGACGCCCTCCGGAAGCCCGGCCTCCTTGGTGATCTCGGCGAGTATGTAGGCGTCCAGCGGCGTCTCGGGCGACGGCTTGAGCACGACCGTGCAGCCGGTGAGCAGCGCGGGCCCGAGTTTGGCGGCGGCGACGAACTGCGGGACGTTCCAAGGCACTACGGCGGCCACGACCCCGACCGGCTCGCGGCGCACGAGGATCCTCCCGAGGACCCCGTCGCGGGTCTCCTCGTACGTGAAGTTCCGGGCGACCGTGATCGCCGAGTCCCAGACCATCATCGCGCCGAGTGCCTGCGCGAGGACGCTCCAGGAGTACGGCGAGCCGTTCTCGGAGGAGATGACGCGGGCGATCTCCTCGTGCCGTACGGCGATGGCGTCCTTGATCCTCGACACGACCTCGATGCGCTCGTCGAGGGACATCCGCGGCCACGGTCCCTCGTCGAAGGCGGTGCGCGCGGCGGCGACCGCCGCGTCCACGTCCGCCCGGGAGGCGTGCGGCACCCGTCCGATGACCTCCTGGGTGTGCGGGGAGATCACCTCGATGACGTCCTTGCCCAGGGGGTCGGTCAACTCCCCGCCGATGAACAGCTGTCCGTGTTCCAAGAGCTCGGCCATGGCGACTGCCTCCCTGAGGCGGCTTACTGACGATCCATCAGATACGGAACTGATACCAGTTCCACTCGGAGGAGTCCACGGCCCGCGCACCACGGCTGTTGGTGACCTCGGGCTCCCATCGAAACCCGTTCTAGTTATACTCGGACCCGGCCCAGCGGTCGCCCCACCGCTCATCACACCTGACCTGCTTTTCCGGCCGGGGGTCCGGGGGTTGCCCCCGCAATGACGCAGCAGTGACGTGGACGCGGTGATTGGGGAGCCCATGGCGCAGGTGCACGACCACGGCGGCGGCGTCCGGTCCGTCCAGGTCCCCATCCCCGACAACCCCCTCGGCCACACCCTCGTCTACGTCGTCGACACCGACCGCGGTCCTGTACTGGTCGACACCGGCTGGGACGACCCGGCGTCCTGGGACACCCTCGCCGAAGGACTGACCGCGTGCGGGACCGACGTCAGCGAGATCCACGGTGTGGTCATCACCCACCACCACCCCGACCACCACGGCCTGTCGGGCGCGGTGCGGGAGGCCTCCGGCGCCTGGATCGCCATGCACGCCGCGGACTCCGCGATCGTACGGCGCACCCGGGAGACCCGCGCCGAGCGCTGGTACACGTACATGACGGCCAAGTTGGAGGCGGCGGGCGCTCCCGAGGAGCACGTGGCCCCCCTGCGCACCGCCCGGCGCCGTGAACTCCCCGGCTTCTCCCCCGCGTTGCCCGACCGCGAGATCGTCCCCGGTGAACTCCTCGACCTCCCCGGCCGCAGGCTCCGTGCGATCTGGACCCCGGGGCACACACCCGGCCACGTCTGCCTGCACCTGGAGGAGGAGCACCCGGCCCAACTCCCGGGCCACGGCCGCCTGTTCTCCGGCGACCACCTGCTCCCCGAGATCACCCCGCACATCGGCCTGTACGAGGACCCCGACGACACCACCGTCACCGACCCCCTCGGCGACTACCTCGACTCCCTCGAACGCGTCGGCCGCCTCGCCCCCGCCGAGGTGCTCCCCGCCCACCAGCACGTCTTCACCGACGCGGCCGCCCGGGTACGGGAGTTGCTCGCCCACCACGAGGAACGCCTCACCGACCTGCACTCCCTCCTCGCCGAGCCCCTCACGCCCTGGCAGCTCGCCGAGCGCATGGAGTGGAACCGGCCCTGGGAGCAGATCCCGTACGGGTCGAGGACCATCGCGGTCTCGGAGGCCGAGGCGCATCTGCGGCGGCTGGTGAAACTGGGCCGGGCGGAGGCGGTGACGGGGAGCGAGCCGGTGACGTACGTGGCTGTTTAGGCGGCGGGCACGGAGAGCCGGGGGTGTTCGACTCGTCCGCGGGTAGCGCCTGCGGCTGTTCCGCTTGTCGACGGGGAGCGCCTTCCCGGCGGACCGGACCGGCCGCACAAGCGCGCGGGTATCAGGGGCGCGGGGAACTGCGCGACCAGCCACAGCGGCGCCGCAGTCCGGCGGCCTCCTGGCCCGATACCACCGTCCGAGAGGCGAGGGCACCGTCACCGTGGCCGCACAGGCGGCTCTCAGTGCCTTCCCTACGGGCGAGTACAGTGGCCGGGTCGCCATCACACCCGTACGGGGGGAAGCCGGTGCAAATCCGGCGCTGACCCGCAACCGTGACCGCCTTCGACGGCGGTGAGCCGGACTGCCCCGTACGGTTCGTGACCGGCTCACGTGCACCGGCAACCGGCCGGTGCGCGGCACCGTCGAGGTATACGGAGCCGAGCCGCCCGGGGTTTCCCCGTGCTGTCCGGCTCCTTCCGTGAGAAGGGCATCCGCCGATCATGCACGTCCGCCGCAGCGCCGCGGTCCTGGCCGCCACCGTCGTGATCGGCACGGCCGCGCCCGCCGTCGCCGCCTCACCGTCCCCGTCGCCGTCCCTGCCCGCGGGGCTGTACGGCAGCAGCGACCCCACGTACGACGGGGTCTGGCGGCAGTCGTTCGCGCTCATCGCCCTGTACCGCGTGCACGCGGAGCCCGCCGCCGCGGCCGTCGACTGGCTGGCCGGGCAGCAGTGCGCGAGCGGGGCGTTCGCGGCGTTCCGCGCGAACCCGGCCAAGGCCTGCGACGCCAAGCTGATGGTCGACACCAACAGCACCGCCGCGGCCGCCCAGGCCCTGTCCGCGGTCGGCGGGCACGGCACCGCGGTCACCAAGGCGGTGACCTGGCTGAAGTCCGTCCAGAACAAGGACGGCGGCTGGGGTTACACACCCGGCGGGCCCAGCGACGCCAACTCGACGTCCGTGGTGATCGGCGCGCTGACCACCCAGGACACCCCCGTCTCCAAGATCCGCGCCGGCGCGAAGTCGCCCTATGACGCCCTGCTGAAGCTGTCCCTGCCGTGCGCCGACGGGGGCGCCTTCGCCTACCAGCCGGACAAGAAGGGCAAGCTCCACGCCAACGCGGACGCGACGGCCGCCGCTGTCGTAGCCGCGAACGCAACGGGCCCGTTGACGGCGAGGGCCGGCGACGGCAAGGCGATCACCTGCGCCGACGCCTCGGACCTCACTCCTGCGCAGGCCGCAGCCAACGGAGCCGCCTTCCTCGCCAAGGCTGTCGCGAAGGACGGCTATCTCACGTCCGTCCTCCCCGGCGCCGAGAACCAGCCCGACTACGGCAACACGGCGGACGCGGTCGTCGCACTCGCCGTGCAGGGCGGTTCCGAGGCCGCGCGCAAGCCCCTGGCGTGGCTGGAGCGGAACTCCGCGAAGTGGGCCGAGCAGAGCGGCCCGGCCGCATACGCCCAGCTGATCCTCGCCGCCGAGGCGGGTGGCGCCGACCCGGGCGACTTCGGCGGCACGGACCTGGTGAAGCGGCTGACCGCGACGGGACCGAAGCCGGCCACCGCGTCCAGCGAGGAGGACTCCAGCACTTCCGTGTGGTGGATGGTCGGCGCGGGTCTCGCCGCCGGGGCGGGCATCGGCTTCCTCCTGAGCAGCCGTAACAAGAGGAAGCAGCCGTGACCCGCCGAGCGGTCGTCCTCTCCCTCCTGACGGGCCTGTTCGTCGCCACCATGAGTCCCGCGCACGCCACCGGCTACCGCTACTGGTCCTTCTGGGACCGCACGGCCACGACCTGGGCGTACGCCACGCAGGGTCCCTCCACGGCGGTCCCCCCGGACGGTGCCGTCCAGGGGTTCCGGTTCGCGGTGAGCCAGGACTCGGCGAGTGCGACCACGCCCCGCGGGACGGCGTCGTTCACGACGATCTGCGCGGACACACCGGCGCGGGACGGCCGTAAACGGCTGGCTCTGGTCCTCGACTTCGGTACGCCGACGGACGCCCCGCCCGGAGAGGAGCCGCCGCCGCGCCGCACCGCGTGCGCGTCGGTCCCCAAGGACGCCACCACGGCGGAGGCCCTGGCCACGGTGGCGAAGCCCCTGCGGTACGACACCAACGCCCTGCTGTGCGCGATCGCGGGATATCCGGAGACCGGCTGCGGGGAGCAGGTGACGCGGAAGAAGGCGGACCCGGGGAAGAGCAGGTCGGACGGGGGCCCGTCGGTGGGTCTGCTGGCGGGGTCGGCGGCGGTCGTCGCGCTGGGAGCGGCAGCGGTGTGGCAGGCGCGGCGGCGTCGGCGTGCGTAGCACCGGGCATCCGTACGCCCCGGACGGCTCACGGTTCCTGGAGAGCGGCGGCCTCGCACGAACGAGGGCGGGCGCACCCGTCCACCCCGGCGCCTGGTGGCTCTGGTCCCTCAGCCTCGGGATCGCGGCCACCCGCACCACCAATCCCCTCCTGCTGACCCTCCTGATCGTCACCTCCGCCTACGTGGTGGCGACCTGCCGCCGCCCGACGCCCTGGTCCCGCTCCTACTCCGCCTTCGTCAAACTGGCCCTGGCCGTCATCCTCATCCGTCTCCTCTTCACGATCACCCTCGGCTCCCCGGTCCCCGGCACCCATGTGCTGGTCACGCTCCCCGAACTCCCGCTCCCCGACTGGGCCCAGGGCATCCGTCTCGGCGGCAGGGTCACCGCGGAAGCCCTCGTGTTCGCCCTCTACGACGGCCTGAAGCTGGCCACCCTCCTCATCTGCGTGGGCGCGGCGAACGCCCTCGCCAATCCCCACCGCCTGCTCAAGTCCCTCCCCGGCGCCCTCTACGAACTCGGCGTCGCGGTGGTCGTGGCGCTCACCTTCGCCCCTCACCTCATCGCCGACGTCCAGCGTCTGCGCGCCGCCCGCCGTCTCCGCGGCCGCCCCGACTCCGGTGTCCGAGGCCTCCTCCAGGTCGGACTCCCGGTCCTGGAGGGCGCGTTGGAACGCTCGGTCGCCCTCGCCGCGGCCATGGACGCCCGTGGCTACGGCCGTACGGCACAGGTCCCGCCCCGAGTACGCCGTACGACGAGCGTCCTCACCGTCGGCGGCCTGCTCGGCGTCTGCGCGGGAACGTACGGCCTCCTCACCGCCGAAGGCGGCACGTACGGCATCCCCGTCCTCCTCGCCGGTCTCACCGCCGCACTCGCGGGCCTGCGGCTGGGCGGTCGCCGCACTCCGCGCACCCGTTACCGTCCGGACCGCTGGAACTCCCGGTCCCTGCTGGTCGCCGGCTCCGGCGCGGCCGTGGCTGCGGCGATGTTCCTCGCGGGTGCCGGCGATCCGGCGGCCCTGCACCCCGGCGTGCTCCCCCTGGTCGCCCCGGTCCTCCCCGTCCGGCCCGCCGCGGCCGTCCTCCTCGGACTGCTGCCGGCCTTCCTCGCCCCCGCCCCCAAGGAGCCGTCGTCGTGATCCGCTTCGAGGACGTCTCCGTGACGTACGACGGTGCGGCCCAACCCACCGTGCGGGGCGTCGACTTCGAGGTGCCGGAGGGTGAACTGGTCCTGCTCGTGGGCCCGTCCGGGGTCGGCAAGTCCACGATCCTCGGCGCGGTGAGCGGCCTCGTCCCGCACTTCACCGGCGGCACCCTGCGCGGCCGGGTCACGGTGGCCGGCCGCGACACCCGCACCCACAAGCCCCGCGAACTGGCCGACGTGGTGGGCACGGTGGGCCAGGACCCGCTGTCCCACTTCGTGACGGACACCGTGGAGGACGAACTCGCCTACGGCATGGAGTCGTTGGGCCTGCCGCCGACGGTGATGCGCCGTCGGGTGGAGGAGACCCTGGACCTGCTGGGTCTTGCTCCGCTCCGCGATCGCCCCCTCGCCACGCTCTCCGGTGGCCAGCAACAGCGCGTGGCGATCGGCTCGGTCCTCACCCCGCACCCCGAGGTCCTGGTCCTCGACGAACCGACGTCGGCCCTGGATCCCGCGGCGGCCGAGGAGGTCCTGGCGGTCCTCCAACGCCTGGTCCACGACCTGGGCACCACGGTCCTGATGGCCGAACACCGCCTGGAGCGCGTCATCCAGTACGCCGACCAGGTCGCCCTCCTCCCGGCCCCCGGGAGGCCGCCTGTGCTGGGCACCCCGGCCGAGATGATGGCCGTGTCCCCGGTGTACCCGCCGGTGGTGGACCTGGGGCGGCTGGCGGGCTGGGCCCCGTTGCCGTTGACGGTCCGGGATGCGCGGCGCAGGGCGGGAGACCTGAGGGAGCGACTGGCCAGGAGTACATCCCCGACCGGCGTACCCGCGGTCGCCGACGGCGGGACCGCCCCACAGGGGCCACTTGCACCCGACGACGAAAGTTGTACGGGTGGTGCGGGTGGGAACAAAAACCCGGCCGAAGGCCGGTTCCGTCGGCTCCGCCACTCCAAGCCGACCGCCCCCACCACCTCCCACCTCGCCGAGGTCCGCACCCTCTCCGTCCGCCGAGCCCGCGTCCAGGCCCTGAACCACATCGACCTCACCATCCGCCCCGGCGAGACCATCGCCCTCATGGGCCGCAACGGCGCCGGAAAGTCCACCCTCCTCAACACCCTGGTAGGCCTCGTCGAGCCCTCCGCCGGATCGGTCAGGGTCGGCGGAGCGGACCCCCACCGCACCACCCCCCGCGACCTGGTGAAACGCGTCGGCCTCGTCCCTCAGGAGCCCCGGGACCTTCTCTACGCCGACACGGTCGCCGCCGAATGCCGGGCCGCCGACACCGACGCCGACGCGCCGACCGGCACCTGCCGGACGCTGGTCGACGCACTGCTCCCCGGCGTGAGCGGCGACACCCACCCCCGGGACCTGTCCGAAGGGCAGCGGCTCGCCCTCGCCCTCGCCGTGGTCCTGACCGCCCGCCCGCCTCTCCTGCTCCTCGACGAGCCGACCCGTGGTCTGGACTACGCGGCGAAGGCCCGCCTCGTTGCCCTGCTCCGGGACCTCGCCGCCACCGGCCACGCGATCGTGCTGGCCACCCACGACGTGGAACTGGCCGCCGAGCTCGCGCACCGGGTGATCCTTTTGGCCGAGGGAGAGGTGATCGCCGACGGTCCGGCGGCAGAGGTGATCACGTCCTCCCCCTCGTTCGCCCCGCAGGTCAGCAAGATCCTCGCCCCGCAGCGGTGGCTCACCGTCGCCCAGGTGAGGGAGGCCCTGGCATGACGCATGCCCCTGACGTGCCGCATGCCCCCGGCGTGACCCGGGCCGTCCGTCTCGGCCCCCGCTCCCTCGTCACCCTCGCCCTCGTCAGCGCCGTAGGGGTCGTGGCCTTCGGCTGGCCCTTCCTCGCCCCGCCCACCTCCCAGGTCGGCACCCACACCCAGGACGCCCCGTGGCTCTTCGCGGGCCTGCTCGTCCTCCTCGTCGCGGTGGTCGCCGCGGCGATCGCGGAGTCGGGTCTTGGGCCCAAGGCCGTGGCGATGCTCGGCGTGCTCGCGGCGACCGGCGCCGCGCTCCGGCCGATCGGTGCAGGCACCGCCGGGATCGAGCCGATGTTCTTCCTGATGGTGCTCAGCGGCCGGGTCCTCGGCCCCGGCTTCGGCTTCGCGCTCGGCAACGTCACGATGTTCGCGTCGGCCCTGCTCACGGGCGGGGTGGGCCCGTGGATGCCGTTCCAGATGCTGGCGATGGGCTGGTTCACGATGGGCGCGGGCCTGCTGCCGGGCTCCGATCGCGTGAGGGGCCGCGCCGAGGTCAGCCTCCTCGCGGTCTACGGCTTCCTCGCCGCCTTCGCCTACGGCACCGCCATGAACATGGCCGGCTGGCCGTTCATGGGCGCCCTCGCCTCGAACATCGCCTTCGACCCGGACGCCGGGGTCCCCGCGAACCTGGCCCGCTTCGTCACGTACTGCCTGGCCACGTCCCTCGGCTGGGACCTCGGCCGGGCCCTGGTCACCGTCGTCCTGACGCTCACCCTCGGCCCGGTCCTCCTCAGGGCGCTGCGCCGGGCCACCCGCCGAGCGGCCTTCGAGGCCCCGGTCACATTCGAGGCGCCCGAGCGGTGAAGCGCCCCACATGACCCAGCTCACCTACTAACGGGAACAGTAGGAACAATTCCGACATAACGTCTCACTCGCACCCCCTCTGACCTGCACATTGAGAGCCGGGTCACACGGATGACCTTTCCCGGCGATTCGACCACAACTAGTAAAAGGGGTCATTGCGGACGCCCTTCGAGCCTGTTTCTCTGGAGCACGTCGCACGGCGCCGACAAGCCCACGGGCCTCGGCGCCGACGCATGTCCCCCGGGACGGCGAGCGACCCCCCTGTCCCCGAAGAAAAGGTTCTCCGTGTCCGTCTCCCGTATCGCCCGCCGCATCGCTTCCCCGAAGAAGGCCATCACCACCGTCGCGATGGCCGCAGCCACCGCCGGTCTGGTACTGACCGCGGCGCCGGCCCAGGCGGCGACCACCAACTCGTCCGCCCAGGCCAAGGCCATCGCGCACAGGATGATCCCGAACGCCGCGCAGTACAACGCGTTCAGCAAGATCGTCGAGCACGAGAGCGGCTGGGACGTCGACGCCACGAACTCCTCCTCCGGCGCCTACGGCCTGGTCCAGGCCCTGCCCGGCTCCAAGATGGCCTCCGCCGGCTCCGACTGGAAGACCAACGCCAAGACCCAGATCAAGTGGGGCCTCGACTACATGAACTCCCGCTACGGCAGCCCGACCGCCGCCTGGGCCTTCTGGCAGGCCAACGGCTGGTACTGAGCCGCCGCGCGGATCACCGCCGTACGCCGTCGAAGAACCGCACCACCTGCGGGGCCGACACCACTGCCGAACCGAAGTGGTCCACGGCCCCCTGATCGACCACCCGCACCCTCGTTCCCTGACCGGCGAGGGTGCGGGCGCACGCCCGGGTGTTGCCGATGGGCACGTCGGTGTCGCCGTCTCCGGCGTACAGCCGCACCGGCACGTCCGGCTTCCAGGCACAGGTGTGGTCGGCGGCGCGCATCGCGTCCAGCACGGCGCCGGACGGGTGCCGCAGACGCTCGTAAAAAGCGGGCGTGAGCAGCTGCCTCACCGAGGGCGCGAGTCCCCTGATGACGTCCTCCTGCTGGTGGCTCCCGTCGAGAAGACTCTCCACCCGGCTCGCGTACGGCGCCCGGAAGGCGTCGGACGGGTCCTTGTAGAGGGGGTGCAGGCGGTTCTGTGCGACCAGCCAGTACGCGGTGTAGACGACCCCGCTGACGTCGTTGACACGACCGTCGAACAGCGCGGGCATCTCCTGGCCCTCCAGGTCGTACGGCCCGCTGACCGGTGCCAGCGCCTTCAGCCGGAAGTGCCGGTCGGCGCCCCGGTGCAGCGCCTTTCCGAGCGCCATCGCGACCTGGCCCCCCTGGGAGAAGCCTGTCGCGTACACATCCCCGGTGAGCGGGCGACCGAGCCGGCCGGCGGCGGTACGGGCGGCGCGCAGCATGTCGACGGAGGCCGTCACGGACGAGGCGGTGTCCATGTACGGATGCGGGCCCGGACCGCTGCCGAGGCCGAGGTAGTCGGGGGCGGCCACCGCACGGCCCGCGCTCGCGTTCAGATACGACGGCACCCGCCCGAAGTCCTCGCTCGCCGAGGGCGCGTAGTCGCGGTCGACCATCGTGCCGTGGGTGTCGGAGACCAGGTCGAGGCGGTGGGCGCCACCCTTGGGCAGCGTCAGCAGCCCGGTCGCGGTGGTGTCCGCGCCGTACGGGTCGACGGTCCGGTAGGTCAGCCGGTACGCCCGTACGCCGTACCGCACGGAGTCGGCGACGTCCTGTCCGCCCAGGAACGCCCGGACGGCCCCCGCGTCCCGGTCGGCGACCGGGGTGACGGAGACCAGGTCACCGCGCCGCGTCCGGTGCTGTTGCCCGTCGGCGGCGGTGGCCACCGGGGCCGCGGCGAGCCCGGCGAGCAGCAGGGCCGCCGCTCCGGCGAGTCCCCTCCACGTCCCCCGGCGCACCCTGTTCTCACTGGCTGTACGCGTCTCATCACTCATGTCCTCGACGCTACGGACGCGCGTCTCACCCCGGCATCCGAGAGTCCCCCGCATCCGTGGTGGACTTGAGTGCACCCTGCCCGTCCGGCCGCCCGGAGACTCGATGAGCGAACAGAGCAGCACCGACGCGAAGGCGACCGGCACGAAGGCGGCCGACGATCCCGAGGCGCGTGGACTGCGCCTGGTGTTCGTGCTGTTGGGACTGACGGTGGTCAGCGGGCTGATCGACGCGGTCAGTTATCTGGGTCTGGAACACGTCTTCACCGCGAACATGACCGGCAACGTGGTCGTGCTCGGCTTCGCCGCGGCGGGTGCGCCGGGATTCTCGGTGCCGCACACGCTCACCTCGCTGGCGTCCTTCGTGGTGGGCGCGATCGTGGGCGGCCGTATCGCCGTACGCCTCGGCGGCGGCTCCCGCCGGACCTGGGCCCGGCTCACGCTCGCCGCCGAGGCGGTACTCCTGGGCGTCTCGGCGGTGGCCGCGTTCGCCGCGCCCGGCGCCACGGCCACCGCATACACCCTGATCGCGGTCACGGCCTTCGCCATGGGCCTGCGCAACGCCACGGTCCGCAGGCTCGGTGTCCCTGACCTGACGACGACCGTGCTGACCATGACGTTGACCGGCCTCGCCGCGGACTCCCGTGCGGGCGGCGGTCCCGGCACCCGTTCTCCCCGCCGTACGGCGTCCGTGATCGCGATGGTCACCGGGGCCGCGCTGGGCGCGTGGCTGGTGCTCCACCACGGGCTGGGGATTCCGCTGGCGATCGCGGCGGGGCTGGTGGCCGTACTGGCCGTGGCAGCCTCGGGGCGCGAGTAGCCCCCGCCTTGTGCGAACTGCTTGCGAACTACTTGGCGAGGAAGGCCAGCAGTGCCGCGTTGACCTCTTCGGCGTGCGTCCACAGCAGGCCGTGCGGCGCGCCCTCGATCTCGACGTACTCGGCGGAGGGCAGCAGCGCGTGGAAGGGCCGTCCGGTCGCGTCGATCGGGAGGATGCGGTCACCGGTGCCGTGCACGATCAGCGCCGGTACGTCGACCTTCGCCACGTCGGCACGGAAGTCGGTGATCCAGGTCGGCACGCAGGCCACCGAGGCGTGTGCCGAGGAGCCCGCGGCCACGTTCCAGCTGTTGCGCAGGGCCTCCTCGCTGATCCGGCTGCCCAGCGTCTCGTCCAGGTTGTAGAAGTCCTGGTAGAAGGCGCTGAAGTAGGCGTACCGGTCCTTGGTGACCGCCGCCAGGATCCCGTCGAAGACCTCCTGGGGCACGCCCGTCGGGTTGTCGTCGGTCTTCAGCAGGAACGGTTCAAGCGAGGCCAGGAAGGCGGCCTTCGCGACCCGGCCCGAGCCGTAGGCGCCCAGGTAGCGGCCCACTTCGCCGGTGCCCATCGAGAAGCCGACGAGGACCGCGTCCGTCAGGTCCAGGCTGGTCAGCACCTTGTCGAGGTCGGCGGCGAAGGTGTCGTAGTCGTAGCCCGTGGTCGGCTGCGAGGAGCGGCCGAAGCCGCGGCGGTCGTAGGTGATGACCCGGTGGCCGGCCTCAAGGAGCTCCGGGACCTGGCGCTCCCAGGAGTGGCCGTCGAGCGGGTAGCCGTGGATCAGCACGACGGGCTGTCCGGTGCCGTGGTCCTCGTAGTAGAGCTCGATCGGCGCGCTGTTCTCTTCACCAACTGTGATGAACGGCATGTGTGTTCGTCCTCTCGTTGTGGAGACTCCAGCTCACCACGGGTGGCCCGCGACAACCAGGCAGAAGTACAGGCGGAAGTAGAGAGCGCTTGTTCTAATTGTCATGATGACCAGTCATGATCCAGAACCAGCACCCTCCGAGGCTCCGCACGGCGGCACCGCCTTCGGCGTGATGCTGCGCTCCCTGCGCCGGGCCGCCCGGCTGACCCTGGAGGAACTGTCCGAGGCATCCGGGGTCAGCGTGCGCGCACTCGGTGACCTGGAGCGCGGCCGCAGCCGGGGCCCCCAGCGCCGCACCGTCGAGGCGCTCGCCGACGCCCTGCGGCTCACCGCCGATGAGCGCGAACGCCTCCAGCGGCTGGCCGACGCGGGCCGGGAACGCTCGGGGACGCCCACCTCTCCGTATCTCCTGCGGACCGTCCCGGACTTCACCGGCCGGGAGCAGGAACTGGCGGATCTGGAGGGCCTCGCCGCCGGCACCCGCACCCGTGCCGCGGTGCTCTTCGGGCCGGGCGGACAGGGCAAGACGACGCTCGCCGCGGAGGCGGTACGGCGGCTGGCCGGGTCCTTCCCGGACGGCTGTGTCTGCGTCCAGCTGCACGGCATGAGCGACGCCCCGCTGCCGGCCGGCGAGGCCCTGGTCCTGGTGCTGACGGCGCTCGGGCACCCGCCCGACCGGATCCCGGTCGACCCCGTCGCCCGCGAGGCCGTCTACCGGGCCACGCTCGCCGGCCGGCGGACCCTGGTCGTCCTCGACGACGCGGCCGACGAGGCCCAGACCAGGCCGCTGCTGCCGGACGCCCAGGGCGGTTTCGTGCTGGTCACCAGCAGACGGCCGCTGGCCGGTCTCGAAGGGGTACGGCGGATCAGGCTCGGCGGGCTCAGCGGCGGGGAGTCGGCGCGGCTCCTGGAGCGCATCCTCGGCGCCCCGCGTACCGACGGACAGTCCGAGGCGATCACCCGGCTGACCGAGCTGTGCGGGCATCTCCCGCTGGCCCTGCGGATCGTCGGCAACCGGCTGTCCAGCCGCCCCGGTTGGACCCCGGCTCGACTGGCCGACCAACTCGCGGACGAGGAACGCCGGTTGAGCGGACTGGTCGCGGGCGATCTCGCCGTCCGCCGCGCCCTCGCCCTCTCCTACAGCCAACTCACCGAACCGCACCGGCTGTTGCTTCGGCGCCTCACACTGCTGCCCGGCCACGACACCGGCCCGGACCTCGCGTCCGTCCTCAGCGGTGAGGACGCGCTCACCACCGAGGACTCCCTCGACCTGCTCGTCGACCGGGGCCTGCTGGAGGAGACCGCGCCCCGCCGTTACGCCCTCCACGACCTCGTGCGGCTCTTCGCGCGCGAGCGGCTGCGGGACGAGGAGGAGGCCCCGGACGCCCTCCGGCTGCGCATGGCGGACTGGCTGCTGCGCTCGGCCTCGATGGCGGGCCGCCTGTTCGAGGCGCCGGGCGCCCCGGAGCCGTGGGCGGCCGAACCCGCCCCCTTCGCCCCCGCGTCCGCCGACGAGGCCGAGGAGTGGCTGACCTCCGAACGCGCCCACTGGGCAGGCGCGTTGCCCGTGATGTTCGCGGCGGAACGGCACCGGGAGATCCTCCACACGGCCCGCACCCTTTACTGGTTCTCGGACCGCTGGGACTCCTGGCCCGAGTGGCGCACCCTGTTCTCCCACGGTGTCCGGTCGGCGGCGGCACTCGGCGACCGGGCGGCCGAGGCCCACCAGCTGAACTGCCTGGCCTGGACGTACTCGGTGAGAGACGGCCGGCACCGGGAGGCCGAGGAACACGCTCTCCGTGCAAGGGAGTTGGCGAAGGAGGCGGGCGACATCGCACAGCAGGCCTGGGCGTCGAGCTATATCGCCGGGGCCTGTATGAGCCTCGGGCGCCCGGCGGAGGCGGCCGAAGCCGCCGAGGACGCGGTGCAGCTGTTCGCCCGCACCGGTGACGAGGCGGGCCTGGCGGTCTCCCGGCGCGTCCTCGGCAGCGCCCTGCGGGAGGCGGGCCGCGCCCGGGAGGCACTGGCCGTCCACCGGGCCCTGCTCGGCGCCCGGGCCGGTGACGTTCCCGGGTTCCAGGAGTTCACCGAGGCCATCCTCCGCCACCAGATAGCCCGCGACCTGCTCGCCCTGGAGCGGTGGCCCGAGGCGGTGGAGGCCTTCCGGGCCGTCATGGCCCCCGTCACCCACGGCGGTACCAACCGCTTCCGGGCCAGAGCCCTCGCCGGGCTCGCCACGGCCCTGGAGCACTGCGGCGAACTCACCGAGGCCCGCGTCCACTTCACGCAGGCCCACCGCCTGTTCACCACGACCGGTGACACGGCCTCCGCCACCGAGACGGCGACCGCCCTGGCACGTCTCGCGGGGACATCGGGTTGAGGCCGACCGGGCTCACGCCGGAACACACGGGCACACCGAAGTCCTGCCGGACCGGGGCAGCCGCCGGACGGATGACGGCGAGGGCACACTCGCCCTCACCGACCTCCCTGCACCCCTCACCCCGGATCGACCACCACCCGGTGATCGGGCCGCCCGTCCTTGGCGAGCATCGAGTGCGCTTCGGCCACCGCCCGGTACAGCCGGATCCCAAAGTCGCCGCGCACGTCGTCGAGGGTCCAGACGTGCCCGCCGTGCCGGACCGACCGCCGGGAGAAGACCTCCAGCGCCCGCCCGGCCTCCGCACCGTCGACGACCTCGCCCGCGACGGCCGGCATGTACACCCCCTGCCCGGTGCCGATCTCCACCGAGGAGTCGAAGACCGCGATCCCCACCTGCGGCCGCACCGCGATGTTCCGCGAATGGACCGCGTCCGGCGAGGACACCCAGAACAACTCCCGGTACCCGACGTGCGCGAAGTAGACCGGCGTACTCCACGGCCGCCCCTCCGCGTCCGCCGTGGCCAAGACCAGATACCGGCTCGCGTCGACGATCCGGCGCGCGGCCTCTGCGGTGGGCGCGGTGGGCGTGGTGGGCCCCATCTCAGCGGTTCCTCCGATACGTCAGCCCGAAGTCCGTCTCCCACTGCGCCGACCCGTCCCCCGACCGCTCCCACACCCCGTGGATGCCCTCGAACCGGACAGCCGTGCCGCCACACGACCCCGGCGGGACCGATCCTCATGGTCGGCCCCGCCGTCTTCACCCACCTTCGGCAACCGGACGTCGGCTACAGCCGCTGAATGATCGTGCCGGTGGCCAGCCCACCCCCCGCACACATCGTGATCAGCGCGAACTCCTTGTCCACGCGCTCCAGTTCATGCAGCGCGGTCGTGATGAGCCGTGCGCCGGTGGAGCCCACCGGGTGTCCGAGGGCGATCGCGCCGCCGTTGACGTTGACCTTCTCCAGGTCCTGTTCGAAGACCTGGGCCCAGCTCAACACCACTGAGGCGAAGGCCTCGTTGATCTCGACGAGGTCGATGTCCTTCAACGACATGCCCGCCTTGCCGAGCACGGCACGGGTCGCGTCGATGGGCCCGTCGAGGTGGAAGTGCGGGTCGGCGCCGACCAGGGCCTGCGCCACGATCCGCGCCCGGGGCTTCAGCTTCAGCGCCCGCGCCATCCGCTTCGACGCCCACATGATCGCCGCCGCTCCGTCGCTGATCTGGGACGAGTTGCCCGCGGTGTGGATCGCCGTCGGCATGACCGGCTTGAGGCCCGCCAGCGCCTCCATGGACGTGTCGCGCAGCCCCTCGTCCCGGTCGACGAGCCGCCACATGCCCTGTCCGGCCCGCTGTTCGTCCTCGGTGGTGGGCACCTGGACCGCGAACGTCTCCCGCTTGAAGCGCTCCTCGGACCAGGCGACGGCCGCCCGCTCCTGGGAGATCAGCCCGAGGGAGTCGACGTTCTCGCGGGTCAGTCCGCGGTGCCGGGCGATCCGTTCGGCCGCCTCGAACTGGTTCGGCAGGTCCACGTTCCACTCGTCCGGGAACGGCTTTCCCGGCCCGTGCTTGGACCCCGAGCCCAGCGGCACCCGGGACATCGCCTCGACACCGCAGCTGATGCCGACGTCGATGACCCCGGCCGCGACCATGTTGGCGACCATGTGGGAGGCCTGCTGCGAGGAGCCGCACTGACAGTCGACCGTGGTCGCCGCCGTCTCGTACGGCAGCCCGACCGTCAGCCAGGCCGTGCGCGCGGGATTCATGGACTGTTCGCCGGCGTGCGTGACCGTGCCGCCGACGATCTGTTCGACCGCGTCGGCGGGGATGCCGGTGCGGCCGAGGAGTTCACGGTAGGTCTCGCCCAGCAGATAGGCGGGATGCAGGTTGGCGAGCGCGCCGCCGCGCCTGCCGATGGGGGTGCGGACGGCTTCGACGATCACGGGTTCGGCGGCCATGGGTGCGGGTCCTCTCCTCCGAACGGATCTCCGGAACTCCGGAACTAGTACGTGTTCTAGTTGGGGCGCTGCTTGCAGTCTGCTGACGATCCGGCCACCACCGCAAGGGTCTTGCAGGCAATTGAGGCCTCCGTACCCCTTGCCTCTTATGGAACCCGTTACTACCTTCACGGCAGCTCTGTTCCTGATGGTTCGTCAGAAAGCTTCCAGACAGCTGGAGTGAGTGCCGATGACCTGTCCAGCGCTTCCCGACGGGTTCGACTTCACCGACCCCGACCTGCTGCAAAGCCGTGTACCGCTGCCGGAGTTCGCCGAACTGCGCCGGGCCGAACCGGTGCGCTGGATCCCCCAGTCGGCCAACATCGCCGGTTTCCAGGACGAGGGCTACTGGGCGGTCACCCGGCACGCGGACGTCAAGTACGTCTCGACGCACCCCGAGATCTTCTCCTCCTTCCTCAACACGGCGATCATCCGCTTCAACGAGCGCATCGAGCGGGACTCGATCGACGCGCAGCGGCTGATCCTGCTCAACATGGATCCGCCGGAACACACCCGGGTCCGCAGCATCGTGCAGCGCGTGTTCACCCCGAGGGCCATCCGAGCCCTGGAGGAGCGCCTTCGCAACCGCGCCCACGCGATCGTCGAGACCGCGCGCACCCAGCCCGGCTCCTTCGACTTCGTGACCCAGGTCGCCTGCGAACTGCCCCTCCAGGCGATCGCCGAGCTGATCGGCATCCCGCAGGACGACCGCGGCAAGATCTTCGACTGGTCCAACAAGATGATCTCGTACGACGATCCCGAGTACGCGATCAGCGAGCAGGTCGGCCAGGAGTCGGCCATGGAGGTCCTCGCCTACGCGATGAACATGGCGGCCGACCGCAAGCAGTGCCCGGCGAAGGACATCGTCACGACACTGGTGGCGGCGGAGGACGAGGGCAACCTGGGCTCCGACGAGTTCGGCTTCTTCGTGCTGATGCTGGCGGTCGCGGGCAACGAGACGACCCGCAACGCCATCACCCACGGCATGCACGCGTTCCTGACCCACCCCGATCAGTGGGACCTCTACAAGCGGGAGCGTCCGGCCACCGCCGCCGAGGAGATCGTCCGCTGGGCGACCCCCGTCAACTCCTTCCAGCGCACGGCCACCCAGGACACGGAACTGGGCGGAAAGCAGATCAAGAAGGGCGACCGCGTCGGCATCTTCTACGCGGCCGCCAACCATGACCCCGACGTCTTCGACAACCCCGACGTCTTCGACATCACCCGCGACCCCAACCCCCACCTCGGCTTCGGCGGCGGAGGCCCGCACTACTGCCTGGGCAAGTCCCTGGCGGTCCTGGAGATCGACCTGATCTTCAACGCGATAGCCGACGCCATGCCGAACCTCCGCGCGGCCGGCGACCCCCGCCGCCTGCGCTCGGCCTGGATCAACGGAGTCAAGGAGCTTCAGGTCACCCTGGGTTGACCCGGGTCCCGGCACCCCGGGCCGACGGCTCCACGAGGCCGTCGGCCCGTTCCCCATGCGCCCGCGCCGCCCCCGCGACCATCCGGGCCCGCGGCCCCTGGAAGACGTACGACAGTCCGAACCCGCCGGCGACCACCACCGCACCTCCCACCGCGTCCAGGACCCAGTGGTTGCCGGTGGCCACGATCGCCGAGACGGTGAAGAGCGGGTGCAGCAGGCCGAGCGCCTTCATCCACCACCTGGGCGCGATGATCGCGATCACCACCCCGCACCACAGCGACCACCCGAAGTGCAGCGACGGCATCGCCGCGTACTGGTTGGTCAGCGCGGTCAGGGTGCCGTAGTCCGGCTTGGAGAAGTCCTGGACACCGTGCACGGTGTCGATCATGCCGAGCGCCGGCATCAGGCGGGGCGGGGCGAGCGGGTAGAGCCAGAACCCGACGAGGGCCAGCAGGGTCGCGAAGCCGAGCGAGGACCGGGCCCACCGGTAGTCCACCGGTCGCCGCCAGTACAGGACGGCGAGGACGCTCAGCGGCACCACGAAGTGGAAGGACTCGTAGTAGAAGTCGAAGAAGTCGCGCAGCAGGCCGACCTTGACGACCGTGTGGTTGACCCAGTGCTCGATGTCGATGTGCAGCCAGCGCTCCAGATCGAAGATCTGCTGCCCGTGCTTCTCGGCGGTGGCGCGTCCCGCGGAGTTGGTGCCGCCGGTCGCCGCGAGTCTGACCTGCTGGTAGGCGGCGTAGGTGACGCGGATGAGCAGGAGTTCCAGGAGCAGGTTCGGCCGGGTCGGGACCCGTCGGAGGAAGGGCAGCAGGGGCACGTGCCGCAGCCGCGCGGGGACCGGCGCCGCGTACTCGGCGGGGATCGGCGTCCGGTAGTAGGGCGAGGTCCGCGACTGGAAGGGGATCACGGTGGCGGCGGCGAGCGCGGCCAGCAGCACCGCGTTGTCCCGCAGGGTGTACAGGAGCGAGATGTGCGGCAGCAGCATCGTCGCCGGGAGCGTCATCACCACGACGACGGCGACCGGCCACACGTACCGGTCGGAGGCACGTCTGCCGACCCGTCCGACGACGGCGAGCAGCACCCACAGCAGCTGGTGCTGCCACGTGGTCGGCGATACGGCGATCGCCGCGCAGCCGGTGATCGCGACGGCGAGCAGCAGCTGCCCGTCGCGCGCGTACCGGACGGCCCGCCGCACGCCGAGGACCGCGACCGCCGCGCCCAGCACCAGGAAGAGCGCGATCTCCGGCGGGCCGTTCAGACCGAGCCGTAGCAGCAGACCGTGCAGGGACTGGTTGGCGAGGTCGTCGGCGGCACCGCCGAGACCGGTGCCGGCGAGGTGGTGCACCCAGTAGGTGTACGAGTCGTGCGGCAGCGCCGCCCACGCGAGCGCGGTGCTCGCGGCGAAGGTCGCGCCCGAGGTCAGGGCGGCCCGTCGGCGGCCGGTGAACCAGAGCAGGGCCGCGAAGAGCAGGACCGTGGGCTGGAGGGCGGCGGCGACACCGGTGAGCAGGCCACTGACCCGCTCACCGCGGACGGCGAAGCAGGCGACCAGGACCAGCAGGACCGGGATGATGCCGGCCTGCCCGAGGTGGAATGCGTTGCGCACGGGCAGCGACAGCATGAGGAGGCTGATCGCGACCGGCGCGGCGAGCAGGGAGGTCCGGCGGCCGACCGGCTGGGGCAGGGCGCGGGCGACGACGAGGCCGAGGGCGACGACCAGGAGCAGGGTGCCGAAGGTCCAGCCCCAGCCGAGGGCCTGCTCGGCCGCCCGGGTGAGGGGCTTGAGGACGAGTCCCCCGAACGGGGTACCGGTGAACTGCGTCGAGTCGTGGAGCGAGCCCTTCGCATACAGGACTCCGTCCGGGCTCGCCCAGGTCTCCAGGTCCGTCGGACGCTCGCCTCGGGGCGTGCTGAGGACGACGGCCATCTGTCGTACGGCGAGGAGAGCCGCCACCAGCCACAGGGCGAGCCGGGGCGCACCGAACCGCGCCTGGGCCCCGATGTGCGCGTGGACGGTGGTGACTTCGCCGAATACCTCGGCCGGTCGCTCTCTGTGCTCTGCGTTCGCCACGCCGCGTCGGCCTCCCGCTCAGCTGTTTCCCTCTGCGAACTCCGCGGCCCGCGTTCGCCCCTGAGGGAGACATGGACAACTCGGGCTTCGTCAGACGTTATTTACCGTTTTGCCCGAATGACGATAGTCCTCAGCGGGCGCGATCATGCGCGCGGGACGCGAGAAGGAACACATGCAATGCGCAAAGCCGGGTATCGGATCGAGGACCAAGTGCCTGCATACACCACACTTATGCACCCTCAGTGACCTCACGGGGGCGAGATGTGACCCCGGCAAGTCCCCCTAAGGTCGCCCTTTGCCCTTGTCCACGTCGAAAGGCAGGCGAGCGAAGTTTTGCCGAGCGCCCCTCCCCTCACGCCCTCCGTCCGCACCCCCGACAGCCCCGACAGCCCCGACAGCCCCGAGGCCACCGTCGTCGACCCGGCGCTCGTGAAGCGCGCCGTCAAGGCCGCCGCGCTGGGCAACGCCATGGAGTGGTTCGACTTCGGCGTCTACAGCTACATCGCGGTCACCCTGGGCAAGGTCTTCTTCCCTTCCGGGAATCCCACCGCCCAGCTCCTGTCGACGTTCGGCGCCTTCGCCGCGGCCTTCCTGGTCCGTCCGCTCGGCGGCCTGGTCTTCGGCCCGCTGGGCGACCGCGTCGGCCGTCAGAAGGTCCTCGCCGTCACCATGATCATGATGGCGGCCGGCACCTTCGCCATCGGCCTGATCCCGTCGTACGCCACGATCGGCGTCGGCGCCCCGCTACTGCTCCTGGCCGCCCGCCTGGTCCAGGGTTTCTCCACCGGCGGCGAGTACGCGGGCGCGTCCACCTTCATCGCCGAGTACGCGCCCGACAAGAAGCGCGGTTTCCTCGGCAGCTGGCTGGAGTTCGGCACGCTGGCCGGCTACATCGCCGGCGCGGGCCTGGTCACGCTGATGACGGCCCTGCTGTCCACCGAGGACCTGGTGTCCTGGGGGTGGCGGATCCCGTTCCTGATCGCGGGCCCGATGGGCGCCGTCGGCCTCTATCTGCGGCTGCGCCTGGAGGAGACCCCGGCGTTCGCGGCGGAGGTCGAGAAGGCCGAGTCGAGCCGCCCGAAGGTCCCGCTGCGGGAGATGGTCTCCGGTCAGTGGCGGACCCTGCTGCTCTGCGTGGGCCTGGTCCTGGTCTTCAACGTCACCGACTACATGCTGCTGTCGTACATGCCGAGCTATCTGACCAGTGAGCTCAAGTACGACGAGACGCACGGCCTGCTGGTCGTGCTCGCGGTGATGGCGCTGATGATGATCGTGCAGCCCTTCGCGGGCGCCCTGAGCGACCGGATCGGCCGCCGCCCGGTGATCGCCGCCGGTTGCGCGGGCTTCCTGTTCCTCTCGGTCCCGGCCCTGCTGCTGATCCGCCAGGGCAGCCTGCTCACGATCGCGCTCGGCATGGGTGCGCTGGGCCTGCTCCTGGTCTGCTTCACGGCGGCGATGCCCTCCGCCCTCCCGGCCCTTTTCCCCACCCGGGTGCGCTACGGCTCCCTGTCGGTCGGCTTCAACGTCTCGGTGTCCCTGTTCGGCGGCACGACCCCGCTGGTGGTGACCGCCCTGATCGGCGCGACCGGGAACATGATGATGCCCGCCTACTACATGATGGCCGCGGCCGTCGTCGGCGGTGTGGCGGTGTGGTTCATGACGGAGTCGGCGGGCCGGCCGCTGCCGGGTTCGGCACCGGCCGTCGAACGGAAAACCCTCTGACAGAGCCCAGGAGCGCGACTATATTCGTTAGCGCAACTAATTAGTAAGTGTGCTAGCCATACGAAAGGCATCGGTACATGAGCGAGTCGCAGCCCTGGGACGACGTCGACGACTACTTCACCACCCACCTCGCGCCGGAGGACGAAGCGCTCCGGGCGGCCTTGCGCCACAGCGAGGCCGCCGGCCTCCCGCCGATCGCCGTCACCGCGCTCCAGGGCAAGTTCCTCCAGCTCCTGGCCCAGATCCAGGGCGCCCGTACCATCCTGGAGATCGGCACCCTCGGCGGCTACAGCACGATCTGGCTGGCCCGCGCCCTGCCCGCCGACGGCCGCCTGGTCTCCCTGGAGTACAGCCCGGTCCACGCCGAGGTCGCGACCCGCAACCTCGCCCGCGCGGACCTCGACGACATCGTCGAGGTGCGGGTGGGGCCCGCCCTGGAGTCGCTGCCCCGGCTGGCCGCCGAGAACCCGCCCCCCTTCGACCTGGTCTTCATCGACGCCGACAAGGGCAACAACCCGCACTACGTGGAGTGGGCCCTCAAGCTCACCGGCGCGGGCAGCCTGATCGTCGTCGACAACGTCGTACGGGGCGGCCGGGTCGCCGACGCGGACGACCCGGCCCCCGACGTCCGGGGCACCCGCACGGCCCTCGAACTGATCGGACAACACCCGAGGCTGAGCGCCACGGCGATCCAGACGGTGGGCGGCAAGGGCTACGACGGCTTCGCGCTGGCACGGGTACTGCCGTAACCACTGCGGTGACCCGCACGAGTGATCCGCACCCGTGCCCCGCGCGCGTGCCGCCGTGCCCCCGGTGCCTCAGATCTCGTGATAGAAGCCGACGTTGACGCTGCGCGGGGCGGTGCGGTCGCGGATGACGATCTCGCCGTTGCCGCCCCGGGGCAGCGTCACGCTGCCTCCGTAGACCAGCGGCTGCGCGTACGCCCCGGCCACCAGCTGTACCTCGGACGAGGGATCGGGCTGCGACCCCTGGAGCCAGGTGACCTGCCAGACACCCTCGGGCCCGCACAGGAACTCCAGGTGCACCCGGGAGACGAACAGCCAGTCGTCGGGCGTCGCGAGCCGGCAGACGGTCTTGTCCCGGCCCACACGCAGCACGGTGCCCGGGTCACTGGGCGCGTCGGTCATCTGCATCCCGGCCGTGGCACCCTCCTCCGCCGCGGTGACGACGGCCATGGTGAGTTCGAGCACGTGCGCTCCTCCTGAAAGGTCCTTGCGCGGCAACCCCGTTGAACCACCGCCGCCGCATGATAAATCGCCCGGCGCGGCGCTGTCCGGTGCAAGGTACCCAAGAACGGCCTGCCACCCGGGTCCGGGCAGCAGGCCGTTCGTACGGTATCGGCGGCGCGTCAGCTGCGCAGCAGCCGTTCCGCCAGTTCGCGGTAGTCCCGCAGGACGAGCCGGAGTTGCTCGGTGTCGGAGGCGTCGACGGCCTTGTCCTGGCCGGCGTCGCCGGTCTGCCAGGAGCTGCGCAGCGTACGGCGGCGCTCCTTCACGGCGTCGGCGAGCCGGGTCGCGGCCTCCTCCAGCACGTGGTCGGCCTCCTCGACGGCGGACCGGGGCTCGTCCACGAACCCGGCGACCGCGTGATGGAGCCGCGTGCTGAGCTTGTCGCACTCGTCGTGCGGCAGCAGCCGGGACCCGTGGGTGGACTCCTTGGCGGACTCCTTGTGTACGCCGGTCCCGGCGCCGGTGGCGGATTCGGGGCCCGCGCCCCGGCCCAGCCCGCTCTCACGGCCGGGTGCGCCGCGAAGACCCCGCTCGGAGTCGTCGTCGGAGCCGCCCGCGAAGCCGGTGCCCCGGCCGCCGCCGAGGGCCGAGTCGCGGTCTCCGCCGCCACTGCGGACGCCGTCACCGCGCACGCCTTCGTCGGCCCGTGCACGATCGGTGCCGGTGCCCCGCAGGCCCTGGCCGTCCCGGCCGTCCCGGCCGGCCCGGCCGGACTGGGTGGTCCCGTCCGGCACCGGCTCCCCGCGCCCGTCCCGCGACGCGTCCGTCCGACGTCCGGTGGCCGGGTCCAGATCCGGCGCCTCGGTCTCGGTGGGGGCCACCAGGGGGCTGTGCGCGCCCGTCGGGTCGCTGCCCGTCCCCCTGCCGGTCCTGCCCTCGCCTCGGGTACCGTCGGCACCCGACTTACTCGTGGCATCCGTCATGTCACTCAACTCCCCTTCGCGTGACGCTTGTTGAACGCCCACGGCAGATGGCCCCGGCCGTCGCTGCCGCTGTCGCGCGGCTGACCCGCGTCCAGCTGGGACCTGTCGGTCGACGTACGGGACTCCTCACGGCTTCGCGGCGGACCGACGAGTTCGTCGAACAGGGACCGCGCCTCGACCATGGCCGCGCGCATGTCCTCCGTGTCCACCCGTCCGTCGCCGTCCCGCCCGGCGTTTGCGTGCGCGCCGGCCACCGAGTGCACGCGCCGGTAGCCGTGCACATGGTCCGCGTGGTGCACGGACAGCGCGGCGAACTGCTCCTCGTACTGCCCGCCGCCCGGGAAACCCCGGGCCTCGGCGAGTTCGGCGAGCAGCTGGTCTGCTTCGGCGACGGCCTCTCGGGGCGAGTCGACGAAGCGTTCCTGGGCGGCCGTCCAGCGAGCCTCGTACCGCTGGCGGTCGGCCGGGTCCAGGGGCTGCTCGCGCAGGGATCCGTGCCGCTCCACGCGTTCGGTGAGCTCGCGTTCGGCGGCTTTCTCGTCCCCGTTGTGCCGGGCCACGGTCCGGCCGTACTCGGGCCCGAAGCGGCGCTTCAGGCCCCGGCCGTGCTGCGGACCCCGGCCACGCAGGGTCAGGACGGCCGCCACGACTAGGACGGCCGCCACGATCACGATCAGAGCGATGATCAGGCCTGTTGACATAACTGCCGGGTTGCCGTGAACGCCTTCTCCAAACCGTCTCCGCACATGTGTACGTGACAACCACACCCTGACCTGGACCGCCAAGGCCAGCGATCACGGCTGCGGGCCCGGTGGGGGCTGGCCGCGCAGTTCCCCGCGCCCCTGGGAAGTTGCCACCACCGGCACCACGACGAGACCACCACTCACGGGGCGACTGCGGCCCGGTGGGGGCTGAGCGCGCAGTTCCCCGCGCCCCTAGGGAGTTGCCGCCACCGGCACCACGACGGGACCGGCGACCGCCACTCACAGGGCGGCTGCAGGCCGGTGGGGGCTGCGCGCGCAGTTCCCCGCGCCCCTGGGGAGTTGCAGTCACCGGCACCACGATGTGCCCGCAGCCGCCGACGGCGTGCAGGGGGCGGGGTGGGGGGTGTCCGCCCGCAGCGGCCGGCGTCCGGAACCGGGTACTGCTCAAGAGGCCGAGCCGCCGGACCGAGGACGGACACCCCCCACCCCGGCCCCGACCCACCCACGGACATTCAGGGGCGCGGGGAACTGCGCAAAAACGCCCGCCCCCACCGAACCCGCAGACAACCTCACTTCGCCGCCTCCCCACCCTGCGGCCGCTCCCGATCCGAGCCGCACAACTCGTCGTTGAGCTCCTTCACCAACCGGACCAGATCCGTGGGCCGGTCGGGACCCCACCAGTCCCCCAGCAACTCCGCCAGCGACGCCTCCCGCGCCTCGGCGAGCCGCTCCGCGACCTCCCCGCCCCGCGAGGTGAGCAGCAGTTCCGGCCCCCGTCGCTCGGCCAGCCCCCGCTCCTCCACCTGCCGGGCCGCCTTGATGATCACGCTCAGGGGCACAGGGGTGCGCCCGGCGAGCAGCGCCGGCTCCACCCACCCGTACCGCCGCATCCGCAGCACCAGCCAGCTCGACGCGGGCAGCAGGTCGTAGCCGGCCCGCAGGGTGATCTTCCGGTAGACCTCCCGCCGCCCCTCGCGTGTCCCCAGCAGGGACAGCGCCCGGGACACCTCGTCGTACGACGACCGCTCCACGGGGTTGCTGGCCAGTGTCTCGGTGACGTCGGGCGCCGTGACGGACCCGCGCAGCCGGTCCTCCTTGAGGAACCAGGCGAGCACGAACCCGAGGAGCGCGACGGGGGCGGCGTACAGGAAGACGTCGGTGATCGACGAGGCGTAGGCGTGCAGCGCCGCGGGACGTGCCGCGGCCGGCAGCTCCGCGAGCCCCCGGGAATCGGACTCCAGCCCCGAGACCGAGACGCCGGGCGGCAGTTGGACCCCGTCGAGGGCGTCGGCCAGCTTGTCCCCGAGCCGGTTGGCGAAGACGGTCCCGAAGATCGCGACGCCGAACGACGCCCCGATGGACCGGAAGAAGGTCGCGCCGGACGTGGCGACGCCGAGATCCTCGTACGAGACGGCGTTCTGCACGATCAGCACGAGCACCTGCATGACCAGTCCCAGCCCGAGCCCGAACACACAGAAGTACGCGCTCATCACCCAGGTCGAACTGTTCTCGTCGAGTTGGTGCAGAAGCAGCAGCCCCACCGCGGTGACCGCGGTCCCCACCACCGGGAACACCTTCCAGCGCCCGGTCCGGCTGACGATCTGTCCGGACACGGTCGAGGACAGCAGCAGCCCGAACACCATGGGCAGCATGTGCACACCGGACATGGTCGGCGAGACGCCGTGCACCACCTGGAGGAAGGTCGGCAGATAGGTCATCGCCCCGAACATCGCGAACCCGACGATGAAGCTGATGACGGCGGACAGCACGAAGGTCCGGATCCGGAACAGCTTCAACGGCAGCACCGGCTCGGCGGCCCGCCGCTCGACGCCCACGAACGCGACCGCCAACAGCACGCCCAGCACCGCGAGTCCGACGATCTGCGGCGAGGACCACCCCCAGGTGGTGCCGCCCAGCGAGGCCACCAGCACCAGACACGTGGCGACGGCGGCGATGAGGAAGGTCCCGAGGTAGTCGATGACATGCTTCGTGGACTTGCGCGGAATCCGCAGCACGACGGCGATCACGGCGAGGGCGACCGCACCGACCGGCAGGTTGACGTAGAAGACCCACCGCCAGCTCAGATGCTCGGTGAACAGCCCGCCGAGCAACGGCCCGAGCACGCTGGTCGCGCCGAAGACCGCCCCGAACAGCCCCTGGTAGCGCCCGCGTTCACGCGGCGGGACGAGGTCGCCGACGATCGCCATGGACAGCACCATCAGCCCGCCGCCGCCCAGCCCCTGCAGGGCCCGGAAGGCGATCAGCTGGGTCATGTCCTGGGACATGCCGCACAGCGCCGACCCGATCAGGAAGATCACGATCGCGGTCTGGAACAGCCGCTTGCGCCCGTACTGGTCCCCGAGCTTGCCCCACAACGGGGTCGCCGCCGTGGAGGCCAGCAGATACGCCGTCACCACCCAGGACAGGTGCTCCATCCCGCCGAGATCGCTGACGATCGTGGGCAGTGCGGTGGACACGATCGTCTGGTCCAGCGCGGCGAGCAGCATCCCGAGCAGCAGGGCACCGATCGAGACGAGGACGTTGCCGGACACGTGCTCCTCGCGCGTGTCCGGCACATCCCCTGCCACATCGTGTGTATCCGCGGCCATGCAGACCTCCCGGGGCTCTCGTCACATCGTCTCCATCCTGGTCGGTGTAACCGCTTATGGCGCGTTGAGTCCTGTTGGAAGCCGGTATTCCGGGGGCTTCCGACACGTGACTGTGGAGGGGCTCTGCATAATCGCAGGGGTTTGTGAGGGGAGGGACGACACATGGCGGAGTCGAACAGTCATCTGTGCCCGGAGTGCGGGGCGCCCAGAGCGATGGACAACACCCCGTCCTGCGGGTGCACACAGCGCGCCTCGGACGCGCTGCGCGACGCACGTACGGCGGATGCGGCCGCGGCGGAGGACTTCGATCCGCTGCGCATACGGCCGTACGTGGAACTGGACGACGAGACGGCCCCCCTGCCGAGGGTTCCCGAGCCCTCCGCGTCCGCGGGCCCCGCCCCCGACGCCACGATGCCGCTGCGCGCCGTGACCCCGGCGGCTCCCGCGTCCGATGCGACCTCGATTCTCCCCACCCCCCTTGCGCCCCCGCCGACGACCGCGAGCGCCACCGATCTGCGCCTGTTCGAGACCGGCGGACGCCGGTCCGCCCCCGCCCCGGACGGCGAGTGGCAACCGCGGCGCGTTCGCCGCAGTACGGTCCTCCTCGCCACGGCCGGAGCGGTCGTGGCGGTGGTCGCGGCGGCCGGCTTCGCGAGCGGGCTGTTCGCGTACGAGTCGCCGGTGCGGGACGAGGCGGCGCCGCAGGACGTACGGCCGGCGGTGCCGGACTCGACGACGACAGCGGCGTCGGCCTCGCCGTCCACGGCCGCGGCATCCGTACGACCGTCCTCCGCGCGCCCGTCCCGCACGGCGAGCGCGAGCCCGTCGGCCTCCGCGTCCCCGTCGAGGTCCGGCGCCTCCCCGACACCGTCCCTGTCGACCGCGCCGACGGTCACGCCGACCGCCTCCACCGCGACGGACGACGCGGCGAACGGCTCGGACGCGGCCCGCGAGGCGGCTCCGCCGGTGCTGCGCCGGGGGTCCGAGGGCCCGGAGGTCGTCGAGCTCGAACTGCGGCTCACCCAGGCGGGCCTGTACTCGCGGAAGGCGAGCGGGCACTACAACGAGGGCGTCGAGGACGCGGTGAGCCGGTACCAGTCGACTCGGGGCATGCAGGTGCCGGAGTTCGGGGTGTACGACCTGGCCACGCGGCAACGCCTGGAGTCGGAGACCAGGGAGCCGTAGGCCACCACGGGGTCGCGGGCAGACCACACCCCGGGAGACCCACCTGCCGGAGACCCGGATCACGCGGCCACCCGGGAAGCCCACCCAGCGGACACCGGATCACGCCACCGCCGAGATCCACCCGACGGAACCCGGCCGCGCCGCGCCCTAAAAGCTCACCGGCTGGAGAGGCGGATCACTCCGCCACCCGAGTAGCCCACCCGACGGGAATCCGGATCCCACCACCGCCCAGGGCCCCCCCCCCCCCCCGAGAGCCCGGCCGTGCCGTGCCATGGAACTTCACCCGACGACGAACCGGATCACCCCGCCGCCGCCCAGGAAGCCCACCCGACGAAGAACCGGATCACCCCGCCATCCAGCCCGATCTATCCGACGAAAAGCCGGATCGTGCCGTCCGCTGCCGCTTCCACCCGCACCCGTGTCAGATCCTGCGCCACGACGTCCGGGCCGTGGAGGCCGGCCCGTGGACCGATGCCCACCACGCGCATCCCGGCCGCCTTGCCCGCGGCGATCCCGGCCCCGGAGTCCTCGAAGACGATGCAGTCGGCGGGTGCGACACCGAGTTCCGCGGCGCCCTTGAGGAAGCCCTCGGGGTCGGGCTTGCTCGCGCCGACGGACTCGGCCGTGATCCGGATCTCCGGAAGCCCCAGTCCCGCCGCCGCCATGCGGGCCGTGGACAGCGCGACGTCGGCGGAGGTCACCAGGGCGTGCGGCAGCCCCCGCAGGGAGGCCAGGAACCCGGACGCGCCGGGAATCGCCACGACACCGTCCGTGTCGGCGGTCTCCTCCGCGAGCATGAGCGCGTTGTCGGCGAGGTTCCGCTCCACGGGCCGGTCGGGCAGCAGGATCGCCATCGACGCGTGGCCCTGTCGGCCGTGGGCGACCTTCATGACCTCGTCGCCGTCGAGTCCGTGCCGTTCGGCCCAGCGGCGCCAGATGCGTTCGACCACGGCGTCGGAGTTGACGAGGGTGCCGTCCATGTCGAGCAGGAGGGCGCGGGCGGTGAGCACGGTGGGGGCGGCGGTGGCCGTCATCGGCAGCTCCAGGACGCGAGGTGAGGGGCGGGCTCCGGGGGGTCGCCCCCGCACGCCCCCGGAGGGACAAGGCGGCCCCGCCCGCCGGTCAGGGAAAACGGGCGGGAGCCACTTTGTTCACCCACGGTACAAAACGAGAGGCGGTTCCCGCCACCGTCTCCCGGAACAGTTCACACACCGTTCAGCTCAGCCGGTCACGGCCTCCCACAGGCTCCACAGGCCGAGAGCCAGCATCAGCAGGGCCGCGATCCTGGTGATCAGCTTCAGCGGCACCCGCCTCATCAGGGCCTTTCCACCGACGATGCCGAGACCGGCCACCGCCCACAGCGCGAGCACCGCGCCGAGGCCGACGGAGAGCGGATCGTCGTAACGGGCCGCGAGGTTCGCCGTCATGATCTGGGTCAGGTCCCCGAACTCGGCGACGAGGATGAGCATGAACCCGGTCCCGGCGACCTTCCAGAAGGACTGGTCCTGCGGCTTGCGGATCTCCTCGTCGCCCTCATCCTTCTTCAGCAGCAGGACGGCCGCGCCGCCGAGGAAGAGCACGCCCGTCAGCGCCTGCACGACCTGCTGCGGCAGCAGGGTCAGCACGCTGCCGGCCGCGACGGCGAGCGCGACATGGAGTGCGAACGCGGCGGCCACACCGGCGAAGACGTAGGAGGCGCGGTAGCGGGTGCCGAGGACGAGGCCGGCGAGCGCGGTCTTGTCGGGCAGTTCGGCGAGGAAGACGACGCCGAAGACGACGGCCGTCACGGTGAAGCTGATCAAGGGTCCTCAATCGGTCGGGGCCGCCCCACCGAGAGTGTTCCTGAAACACGACGCCTCGGCACGGCAGCACACAGTCAGTGCACTACTGGCCGAAGGTCTCGCTGGCCGGTCCCTGAAGACCTGCCTCCGGGCGCCGGCTCAGACGAGCTGAGCAGTATGTCGACGGTCCGGCGAAGAGCTACTCCCCTTCAACGCCGTCCATCGTACGTGATCGTTTCGCCGTAAACCTTGTCGTGTCATGTACGCGTCACTAGCTTCTTACCGAACGCACACCTCCCCGCAACACGGAGCCGCGAGCATTCGAGCGCTCACGCTCCAACACCCCCGTCCCCCTAGGGAGTTCGCATGCCGAAGTTCTACGCGCGTCGACGGCTGAGCATACTCGGGGCTCTGACCGCCCTCATAGCCTCCGTCGGACTTTTCAACGGCCCGACCGCCTCCGCCGCCCTCCCCACCCCGGTCAGCGCCGCCACCGCCCGCACCTACCTCGCCGCGCTCACCGTGAAGGCCGAGAACCGCACCGGCTACGACCGCGACCTGTTCCCGACGTGGATCACCATCAGCGGCACCTGCAACACCCGTGAGTACATCCTCAAGCGGGACGGTACGAACGTCGTCACCAACTCCGCCTGCACCGCCACCAGCGGCAGCTGGTACTCCCCGTACGACGGCGCCACCTGGACCGCCGCCTCCGACCTCGACATCGACCACCTGGTCCCGCTCGCCGAGGCCTGGGACTCGGGGGCCAGCGCCTGGACCACCGCACAGCGCCAGGGCCTCGCCAACGACGTCACCCGCCCGCAGCTGATCGCCGTCACGGACAACGTGAACCAGTCCAAGAGCGACCAGGACCCGGCCGAGTGGATGCCGTCGGTCACCTCGTACCGCTGCACCTACGTCCGCGCCTGGGTCCAGGTGAAGTACTACTACGACCTCTCGGTCGACTCGGCGGAGAAGACCGCGCTGACGAACTACCTCGCCGGCTGCTGACGATTCCGCAACGGAACCTCCCCGCAGGCCTCCGTCGTTCCGTACCGTACGGGGCGACGGAGGAGGATCACGTGGCCGATCTGCGACTGGGCCCACTGCTGAGGTACGTCGACGGCTCGTCCGCGACCGTCTGGGTCGAGACGAGCCGTCCGTGCGCCGCCGAGGTGCGCTGTTCGGACGGCACCGGTGGCGAGACCCGCACCTTCCAGATCGCGGGCCACCACTACGCCCTCGTCCCGGTCGACGGCCTCACCCCGGGCACCGAGCGGTCCTACGAGGTGTTCCTGGACGGCACCCGCGTGTGGCCGCTGCCCGACACCGCCCTCTCGGCGTTTCCGCCGTCCGTCATCCGCACGCCCGAGGCCGACGGCACCGTCCGCGTCGCCTTCGGCTCCTGCCGCTGGGCCGCGCCCCCGGAGGGCGAGAAGGACCCCGTCGGCCCGGACGCCCTGGACACCCTCGCGGCCCGCATCGCCGCCGGGCCGGACGGCGAACGGCCGGACGTGCTCCTGCTGTTGGGCGACCAGGTCTACGCCGACGAGACCTCCCCCGCCACCCGCAACTGGCTGGCCGCGCGCCGCGATCCCCGCGACCCGCCGGGCGACCAGGTGGCGGACTACGAGGAGTACACCCACCTCTACTACGAGTCCTGGCTCGACCCCGAGGTGCGCTGGCTGCTGTCCACCGTGCCCAGTTGCATGATCTTCGACGACCACGACGTCATCGACGACTGGAACACCTCCGCGTCCTGGGTCGAGGACATGCGCGAAGTCCCGTGGTGGCAGGAGCGGTTGCTGAGCGGCCTGATGTCGTACTGGGTGTACCAGCACCTCGGCAACCTCGCCCCGGCCGAGCTGGCCGCCGACCCGCTCTACGCCGCCGTACGCGAATCCCCGGACGGCACCGACGAGTTGCGCGCCTTCGCCGGCCGGGCCGAGGCCGACGCCGCCTCCGTGCGCTGGAGTTACCGGCGCGACTTCGGCCGGGTGCGGCTGCTCATGGTCGACTCCCGCGCGGCCCGCGTCCTCGACGAGGAGAACCGCTCGATGCTCGACGCCGGCGAGGCCGAGTGGCTGCGCGGACAGGCGCTGGAGGAGCGCGACTCCTACGACCACCTCCTGATCGGCACCTCGTTGCCCTGGCTGCTGCCGCACCTGGTGCACGACGCCGAGGCGTGGGACGCGGCGCTGTGCCGGGGCGATCGCGGGGCGCGCTGGGCCCGGTTCGGCGAGGATCTGCGGCGCAAGGCGGACCTGGAGCACTGGGCGGCGTTCCCGGCGTCCTTCACGGCGCTGGCGGACCTGATCGCCGAGGTGGGGTCGGGGCCCGAGGCTCCGGCGACGGTGCTCGTGCTGTCGGGGGACGTGCACCACGCGTACGTCGCCGAGCCCACGTGGTACACCGGCGGACCGGACGCCCTGGTCCTCCAGCTCACCTGCTCCCCCGTCCACAACTCCGTCCCCCGCTACATCCGGTTCGGCTTCCGCTTCGGCTGGAGTGCCACGGCACGGGCGCTCGGGCGGCGACTCGCCCGGCACGGAGGCTGCGAGCGGCCGCCGGTCTCCTGGCGGCACACGGGCGGTCCCTGGTTCGGCAACCAGCTCATGACGCTGACGCTGCGCGGGCGTTCGGCGAAGCTGCGGCTGGAGCAGGCGCGGGCGGGAAAGGGGGACGCGGACCAGGGGCGGGCGCGACTGCGGACGGTCTCGGAGTCCCAACTCACCCGGTGAAGCACCTCTCCCACGGAGTTCCACCAAGTTGCAACGCCGCCTGACGTACCGTCAGAAATCCATCCAGGCAAGCTGGTTGACGTTCGAACCGCCCATGAGGAGCGCGCACCGCGGGCGGTCGGCCATGTGTGCATTCGGTCACGCTTTCGGACGCACTTTCGGAAGCGCGTCACGGCGGCGAAAGCCGTTCCACGTGCGACTACGAGGGAAACGGCAGGGACAGATGAGGCAAACCGATGGCCAAATGTTGAACTTGCAAGCACGAATCGGGGGCACCTACCGTTGATGACTCACTCGGTTCCATCCCCCTGGGGCGACCCCCCTGTGGGACCGACCCGACCGAAGGAGTCCCCCACAATGACCGGACGCCTCAACAGCGCCCAGCCATACGCCCTCGGCCTCTACCGCATCGTCGTCGGCCTGCTCTTCCTCTGTCACGGAGCCGCCGCCCTCTTCGGCGTCCTCGGCGGAGCCGCCGGCACCGACGGCGGCACCGTCGCGGCCGGCACCTGGCCCGGCTGGTACGCGGCCGTGATCCAACTCGTCGGCGGCGGCCTCGTACTGCTCGGCCTGGGCACGCGCGTCGCCGCGTTCATCGCCGCGGGATCCATGGCGTACGCGTACTTCCACGTGCACCAGCCGATAGCCCTGTGGCCCATGGAGAACGGCGGCGAGGCCGCCGCGATGTTCTGCTGGGCGCTGGTCCTGCTGGTCTTCACCGGGTCCGGCGCGTTCGGCCTGGACCGGCTGTTCACGAAGCGCCCGGCCCGGGAACGGAGGCCGGCCGCGGAGCCGGTGACGGTCTGAGCCGACGCCGCACGGTGTCAACGGTGTCCTTCCCGCGGTCCTGGAGTCCGCGGGGAGGACACCGGCGCGTGCGGACGACGTCGTCCTGCGACGCGGCACCCGGGTGAACATGTCGCGCCCATCCCATGAGCCCCCCGTGAATCTCCGGTCACACCCCGGGCGTACGCTGTATGGCTGTCCACGGGGGAATCACGGGGAGTCGCGGTGCTGGAAAATCTGGGGTCACTGACCGGCAGTCCATGGATCTACGCCATGGTCGCGCTGTCGGTGCTCCTCGACGTGTTCGTGCCGCTGCTGCCGAGCGGTGTGCTGGTCATCACGGCCGCGACGGCGGCGGCCGCGGGCAGCGCGGCGACCGGCCGGGTCCCCGACGTCATGTCGCTCATCCTCTGCGCGACGACGGCCTCCGTACTGGGTGACCTGGCGGCCTACCGGCTCGCCTGGCGGGGCGGCGAGCGCCTGGACCGCGCGATCGCCCGCTCGCGTCGCCTCACCACCGCGCAGGAACGTCTCGGCGCCGCGCTGACGACGGGCGGCGGCGCCCTGGTCGTCCTCGCCCGCTTCGCCCCCGCAGGCCGCTCGGTGGTCTCCCTGCTGGCCGGCACGGCCCATCGCCGGGCCCGTGACTTCCTCCCCTGGTCCGCCCTCGCCGGCCTCTCCTGGGCCGCGTACAGCGTGGCCCTCGGGTACTTCGGCGCGCACTGGCTGGGGGCGACCTGGCTGGCGACGGGTGTGTCGGTGGCGGCGCTGTCCGGGGCGGGGGCGGGCGCGGCGTTCGTGATGCGGCGACAGCCGGTGGCCGCGGAAGCGCGGTAGCACGGGAGCCGGGGGTCACCCACCCGGTCCGGCTCACCCCGCCTCGCGCCGGACCGTCCCTCGTACCTCCAGCCCGGCCAGCAACTCCGCTGTCGCCTCCGCGATCACGTCCACGGCCCGTTCGAACACCTCCTGGTTGTGCGCGGCCGGTGCCCGGAAGCCCGACACCTTTCGCACGTACTGAAGCGCGGCGGCCCGAATCTCGTCCTCCGTCGCCTCCTCGGGCAATACAGGCGGACGAAGCGTCTTGATACTGCGGCACATACCGACAGTCTCCCTCCGCCGACGGATTACCGCCCCCGCCTCCGGCGAATCGACGCCTTCTCCCCGCCCGTCGCCGGATGCCATGATCCTCAACGAGGCGGCCACCGACCCCGGGGCCGACCGACGAGAGGAACACCCCGACATGGCGCACGACGTCGCGTACGACCCCTCGCACCGGGAACCGACCGTGGCCGTCCTTGGCCCCGGCGGCACCGGCGGCCTCCTCGCCGCCCTCCTGGCCCGCGCCGGACACCGCGTGGTCTGCCTGGCCGGCGACGACACGGCAGACCTCCTGCGCACGACCGGCATCCAGGTCCGCAGCCGTACGTTCGGCGACTTCACGGCCCGCGTGGAGGCCGACACCGAACTGCGCGAACCGGTCGACGCCTGCGTGATCGCCGTCAAGCACACCTCCCTCGCCGACGCCCTCGACCGCGTCCCGCCCGCCGTCCTAGGCGACGGGCTGGTCGTCCCCCTCCTGAACGGCGTCGAACACCCGGCGGCCCTCCGTACCCGCTACCGCCAGGACCGGGTCGCCCCCGCGGTGATCCGGGTCGAGTCGACGAGGGTCGCGCCGGGCGTCATCGAGCACGGCAGCCCCTTCGCCGAGGTCGATCTGACCGGCGACGGCGTCCCCCGCGAACGTCTCGACGCGCTCGCCGCCGCCCTCACCGCGGCCGGCCCCGCCACCCGGGTCCTGGACGACGAGTCGGCCGCCCTGTGGGCCAAGATGTCCTTCCTCGCGCCCTTCGCCCTCCTGACCACGCTGCACGCCCTTCCCCTCGGTGACGTACGCACCCGCCATCGCGAGGAACTGACCGCCCTGGTCGAGGAAACGGCGGCGGTCAGCGCGGCCTGCGGAGGCCCTTCCGACCCCGCTCAGGCCCTCGCCCGCTACGACGCCTTCCCGCCCGGGACCAAGTCGTCGATGCAGCGCGACGCGGAGGCGGGCCGCCCGCTCGAACTGGACGCGATCGGCGGGGCGTTGCTGCGCGCGGCGGAACGGCACGGGGTGAAGGTCCCTGTCGCGGCCCGGGTGGTACGGGAGTTGACGGACACCGCCCGCTGAGGTCCCGCCCCGGCCGTCGCCGACCAGCGGCGGCCGGTCTCAGCCCGTCAGGTCGAACCGCCAGTCGTTCGACGTGATCCAGTGCCCCTTCGGGTACTCGAACTCGGCCTGTCCGATCAGGGTGAAGCCCGCCCGGCGGCAGACGCTGTTGGACGCGCTGTGCCCCACGCTCGGGAACGCGTGCAGATACCGGTGCCGGCCTGCGGCACGTGCCTCCTCCACGACGGCGCGGGCAGCCTGCGCGGCGAGCCTGCGCCCCTGGAACTCGGGCAGGATCCCCCACCCCGTCTCCCACACCGCGGAGTCCTGCCACGTCCGCTCCCAGAAGCCCACGGAGCCGACGGTCTCCCCGCCCTCCGCGAGCGCGACGCGGTACATCTGCCCCGACGACAGCTCGACGTACCGCCGGTGCCGCGCGACGAGTTTCTCCTCGCTCTCGGGACCTCCCAGGTGCGCGGTCATCTCGGGGCTGTTGGTCCGCTCCAGCAGCCAGAAGTCGCCCTCCGCCCAGGGCACCAGCCGCACCTGCTCCGCTTGCGTTTCCGCCTCCGCCGCTTCCATGCCCGCCACCCTAGACGCCGGGTCCGACAACGCCCCCGCCCACCGGAACGGCCCCGGCCCACCCCTCATCCGACGGGGCGGCAGCGCACGTCCACGGCGGCCTCGGGGTCACCGCCGCCGAGGAGTTCGAGGCGGACGGGGGCGCCGCCGGGGTTGTCGAACAGGCGGATTCCGTCGCCGAGCAGGATGGGCACGATGTGGAGGTCGATCTCGTCGATCAGCCGGCGTTCGAGGAGCTGCCGGCCGATCGTGGGCGAGAAGACCTCCACGTTCTTGCCACCGGCGGCCTCCAGCGCGATCCGGACCGCCTCCGCGGCGTCGCAGTTCAGGAACGTCACACCGGCTGCGGGCCGCGCGTCCTCGGGGTGGTGCGTGAGGACGAACAGCGGTCCCTGCCACGCGCCGCCGTAGATGGCACCGGGATCGGGAAAGGCGTCCCAGCCGTCCCGGCCGCCCAGCACGGCCCCCGTCGTCCCGGCGTACTCCTCGACGAGACCGGGCCTGAACGAGTACCCCGTCATCCAGTCCATCGTGTGCTCGGGTCCGGCCACGAACCCGTCCAACGACATCGTGAAGTGCCAGAGCACCTTGCCCGTGGCGGTCTGCGCTTCCATGATCGAACCCCTCTCGACGGTTCCCGTTCCACTGAGACCCGTACCACCGTCGAAAGTCATCGGGACGAGGTCGAGGCGGCGACGGCCATGACGGCGACGGAGGCCAGGACGATGCCTGCGCCGACGTACAGCGGTGCGGTGTAGCCGAGGCCCGCCGTGATCGCGAGGCCTCCGGCCCAGGCGCCCAGCGCGTTGCCGAGGTTGGAGGCCGACACGTTGGCACTGGCGGCCAGTGCCGCGCCCTGGGCGTGGTCGGTGACGCGGGTGATCATTCCGGGTACGCCGGCGAACCCGAACAGCCCCATCAGGAACACCAGCACCACCGATGCCGGGGCGCTGGCCGCCAGCAGTCCGAACACGGCCAGGGTGACGGCGAGGCCGGCCAGCGCGAGGAGCAGCGTACGGTCCCGGTCGTGGTCTGCGGCCCGCCCGCCGATCAGGTTCCCGACGACCAGGCCGACGCCGTAGACCATGAGCAGCCAGGCGACATCCGCCGAGGAGAAGCCGCCGACCTCGGTGAACGTGTAGGCGATGTAGCTGAACGCGCCGAACATCCCGCCGTAACCGAGCGCGGTCGCCAGCAGGGTGAGCCACACCTGTGCCGACCGGAACGCGCGGGCCTGGGCGCGCAGGCCGGTGGGCGGTGCGGGCTGCGACGAGGACGTCGACGGGGCCTGTCCGGCGCGGCCCGGCACGAAGGCGACGATGCCCGCGAGCGCGAGCAGGCCGATCGCGGTCACCGCCCAGAAGGCGGCCCGCCAGCCCCAGCGTTCCCCGACCAGCGCGCCGAACGGCACACCCAGCACGTTCGCGACCGTCAGTCCGGCGAACATGACGGCCACCGCGCGGGACTTCCTCTCGGGCGCGACCAGGCTGCGCGCGACCAGGGAGCCGATGCCGAAGAACGAACCGTGGCACAGGGCCGCGACGATCCGCCCGAGCATCATCACCGCGTAATCCGGTGCGATCGCGGACAGCAGGTTGCCGACGACGAAGAGGATCACCAGACCGACCAGGACCTGTTTGCGGGGCAGTCGTGCCGTCGCCGCGGTCAGGGCGATCGCGCCGACGGCGACGCTCAACGCGTATCCGGAGATCAGCCGGCCCGCGGCCGCCTCGGACACCGCGAAACTCGCCGCCACCTGCGGCAGCAGCCCCGCGATCAGGAACTCGGTCAGCCCGATGCCGAACCCTCCGACCGCCAGCGCGACGAGCCCCCTGGGCATCCGTCGCCGTTCCCGGGGTTTCGCGTCCATGGCCCGACCCTCGCGTCGCGGCCGCGGACCGGTCCATGGACAAAGAGGCGACGACGCTTGGACATACGAGGTCGGGCAGAGTGATTCACGGGGCAACCGAACTGGAAGCAGCCGTACGACAAGGAGCGTCCACACCATGGGAACCGCCGTCACCGTCCCGCAGACCCGGGACATGATCGGGGACGAGCTCTCCGGGGACGAGGCGTTCACCGCCCTGCGCCACTACGGCGGGCTGCGACTGCTGGCCGACTCGTTCGCGCGGTTCCGTTACGCGGACGGCTTCACCAACGCCCGCGCCCTGGCCTTCCAGGTGGTGCTCGGTCTGGTCCCGTGCACCGTGGCGCTGGTCGGGCTGGCGACGTCGGTGCACACGGAGGGCGTGGGCCGGATCATCGAGCTCACGCTCGGCCGGATCGTGCCGGGCGCCAGCGCCGAGATCGTCGAGGACGCCTTCGAGGGAACGCGGCGCACCGCGCACGGCGATGTCTGGAGCACGCTCGCCCTCTGGCTCGGCCTCGGCTTCGCGCTGTTGAACCTCGCCTCCGCCATGGGCCAGATCGAACGCGGCGCCAACCGGATCTACGGCATCGAGCGCGACCGCCCCTTCCCGCGCAAGTACGCGCGCGGGGTCGTGCTCGCGCTCGCCGCCGGTCTGCCCCTGGTGCTGGGGTTCGTCGTGCTCGTCGCGGGCGAGGCCGTGGGGGACGCGGTGGCGGAATCCATCGGCCGGGCGGGCAGCGGACCGCAGTGGTGGAGCGTGCTCAACATCCCCGTGGGGCTCGCGCTGGCCTGGGTGGCCTCCGCCGTGATCTTCCGCTGGTCGCCCCGCCGGGTGCAGCCCGGCTACACCTGGCTGGCCTTCGGTTCGGCCGTGCATCTGCTGCTGTGGGTGGCGGCCACCTGGCTGCTCGCGCTGTACGTCGAGGAGAGCGGGGCCTTCGGTGCCGTGTACGGGCCGCTCACCGCGTTCATCGCCCTGCTGCTGTGGGCCAACCTCACCGCCGTCGCGCTCTTCCTCGGCATCGCGTTCGCCGCCCAGCTGGAAGCGGCCCGCGCGGGCGTGGAATCAGCCGTCCACCCCGACCCCGGCCCGGGTGCCTGACCCGAACGCCACCCCGTCCCACACGACCGGCCACGGCCGGAATCGGCGCCCCGCTTCCCCGTCCACCCCACTCGCCGCCGTACGCCCACCGCCAAGCAACCCGGCTGCCGGCCGTGCGCCCGCTCGCCGACCGCCTGCTCGCCGCCTGCCCGCTCCGCCGACCGGCCCGCCCCACGGCACGCCCGCCCACCCCGCTGCCGACCGCACGCCCGTCTCGCCGACCGCCCGCTCGCCGCCTGCCCGCTCCGCCGACCGGCCCGCCCCACGGCACGCCCGCCCACCCCGCTGCCGACCGCACGCCGCCGTACACCCGCCGTCAAGCAACCCCGCTGCCGACCGTACGCCCGTCTCACCGACCGCCCGCTCGCCGACCGCCTGCTCGCCGCCTGCCCGCTCCGCCGACCGGCCCGCCCCGCCGCCATCCGTCACACTCCCGACGGCACGCCCGCCCACCCCGCTGCCGGCCGCAGGCCCGCACGCCGCGCCGTACATCCGCCGTCAAGCCACTCGCAGCACGCCCCGCCGACTCATCCGCCCCGCCGCCACAGGCCGACGCCGACCATCAGCCGCCCGCCGGGCACCCGCCGACCGACCGCCTCGCTGCCGGCCGCTCGCCCGGCGTCGTACGCCTCAGCCGACCGCCGACCGCCGACCGCCGGCAGCCCGCCGTCACCCCTCCGCCGCCTCCGTCACCGTCGCCGGGTCCACTCCCGTCAGTTCGACGATGCGGTGCGGGGCCACGCCGGCGGCCAGGGCACGCCCGATCAGGTCGTCGCGGCCGTCCGCGGTGTCGCGATAGGCGAGCAGTTCCTCCTCGACACCGGCGAGAGACTGCGGTGCCAAGCCGTGGCGGACCCGGCTCAGTTCCTCGTCGCTCAGCGGAACGGGCAGCCGTTCCGCCCCCTCGGGCACCGCCGCCGTCTCCTCGGGCGGCAGCAGCCGCAGATGTGGGGAGGTCGGCGAGCTGCCCTGCGCGTTCAGCCACGCGCGGACCGCCGGGGTGTCCATGCAGGCGAGGTCACCGACGGCCGCGGGGGCCACCCCGAGCCGTGCGGACGCGTCGTCGAGCAGGAACAGGTAGGCGTCGTCGGTCATCTCGGCTCCTTCTCACCAGCTGCTGATCGACATCCCATTACCCCGCCTCACCCGGATAACCACAGGCAGCCGCAGTCCCCGCGCGGAACCGGAGCCGGGTCAGAACACCCCTTCGGCCGTGGCCGGCCCCGAAGCCCCGTCACACCCGTTCGCATGAACCTCCGGAAGCCACTCGCCACCCAAAATCGAACAGGCGTAGCATTGTGCCGTGGCTGAGACCTATGACTTTCCGAGTGACCTCCTCGCCGGTCAGGAGGAGCTGCATCAGGTCCGGGCCGAGCTGTCGGCCCTGCTCAAGCGGCTGCCCTGGTCGGTCGTACCGCTGGACGGCTTCAGCGACGACAACGGCTGGCGCAAGGTGGAGCGCCCCGCCTCGCCCGGCTGGACCCCTGACCAACAGGCCGAGGTGGAGAAGCTCCGGCAGCGCGAACACGAACTCGCGGTCTTCGTCACCACCCACCGCTTCTGGAAGGACGTGGCCGCACCGCACCGCGTGGACGCCCGCACCGGGCTCAAGCACGCGCACGAGTCCCGCGCACAGGAACCCTGTTGAACGCGCGGACAGAAGGACAGGCAGAAAGAGGGAAGACCCCGGCCGAGATCGGCCGGGGTCTTCTTCTCGTGTGGGCGCGGACGGTTTCGAACCGCCGACATCCTGCTTGTAAGGCAGGCGCTCTACCCCTGAGCTACGCACCCGAGACGAGTCGACAGCCTACCTTGCCCGGCCCCCTGCCCTGCAAACCCTTACTCGGAGGCCGGCGGAGTCAGGGTTGATACGGGGGAAAACCCCACCCCGGATCCGGGAGCGGCCCGGATCCCCGGCAGGTGCCGCGGTCCCTAGGGTCGAAGCAGGGTCGCGGAGTGCCCGCGGCCGCCCGTCAGGGGTAGATCAGGGGGAGATCGTCATGGTCCGTTCCGTTCCCGTACGTGCCGCCACCGCGGCCGGGGTCGTCGCGCTCGTCGTCGCGGGGGCCACCGCCTGCGGTGCCTCCGCCGGGGACGACAAGACCCCCGACCACCGCTCCTTCGCCCTCCAGGGCCGCACCCTCACCGTCGACTCCGACGACTCGGCGCTGGAAATCGTCGCCGCCGACGCGAACAAGTCGGGCACGGTCGAGGTCACCCGCTGGTTCCAGGGGACCGTCGCCGTCGGCAAGGACCCGAAGGTGACCTGGTCGATGAAGAACGACCGGCTGGTGCTGCGGATGAAGTGCAGTGGTGTCGTCGCCGACTGCGCGGCCAAGCACCGTATCGAGGTGCCGCGGGACATCACCGTGAAGGTCGAGGACGGGGACGGCAGCGTGCGCGCCCGGGGTTTCACCCAGCCCCTGAGCATCAGCACCGGCGACGGGTCCGTGCGGGTCACCGACTCCAGCGGCCCGCTGGACCTGCGCACCGGCGACGGATCCATGCGCGCGGCGGTCACCTCCCGCCGGGTGACCGCGCGCAGCGGGGACGGCTCGGTCCACCTCGAACTCGGCGCCGTACCGGACCGGGTGGAGACCCGCAGCGGCGACGGCTCGGTGACCGTCGAGGTGCCGAAGGCCACCTACCGTGTGGAGGCCAGGACCGGTGACGGCGGCGTCGACGTCTCCGTGCCCCGGTCCGACTCCAGCGGGCACGTCGTGTCCGCCCAGAGCGGAGACGGCAAAGTCACGGTCCGAACCGCGAACTGACCGGCCCGTGTGTTCGTCCCTTACCGGTGGGAGAATGACACCGGGCACCGCCAGGACGGACACAGCACGGGAGAGGGATGTGACGGCGACACCATCGCAGCCGTATTCGTCGTCGATGGTGCCGCGCGCACACCGTCAGGCGCTCAGGGACACCCTCACCCTCGTCGGTCTGCCCCTGCTGGCCGCCCTCGCGCTGCCGGCCGCGTTCGCCGGGGGTGGCACCCGCCGATGGTTCGGCGGGCGCTCGGAGAGCCAGCGGGCCGAGGCGCAGGCCGCGAAGGACGCCGCCGCGGCCGCGTTCTACGAACTGGACACGGCCCAGCGGGATCTGCGCATCTCGATAGAGACCATCACGGCCGTCGACGACTCGCCCGCCGCCCGCCGGGCGGTGGCCGACTTCCAGGCGATCAGCGGGCGGATCGACGAGGCCAGCGGGCGCTACATCGAGGCGGTCGACGCCCATGACCTCGACCGGGACGAACTGGAGGCCTCCGTCGCGACACGCGCGCGTGCGGAACTGAACCGGGCCAAGGACGACCTCGGCAACGTCAAGAAGGAGCTGGACCGCTTCGGCGACAGCCTCGGTCCGCTGCTCGGCAAGGCCGAGACCCAGCTCGCCCGCCTCGCCCCGGCCGTCGAGCGGGCCCGGCAGGGCCTGCTGGCCGCCTCCAACGCCCTGGACGCGGTACGGGAGTCGGGGCTGAAGGCGGACGACCTCGCGGCCCGGCTCGCCGCCCTCGGGCCGGAGCTGACCAAGCTCAACCAGGGCGCCGGACAGCACGGCGTGCCGGAGACCCTGGAACGGGCCGAGCGGGTCGCCCGCGAGGCCGAGTCGATCCGGGTGGAGGCGGAGCGGCTGCCGGAGCGGGCCGCGGAGATCGACCACCGGCTCGTCTCCCTGCGCACCCGCGCAGAGGCCCTCACCACCCGCGCGGGCCAGGTCGACCCGGTGCTCAGCGAACTGCGCCGCCGCTTCACGGCCGCCTGCTGGCAGGACCTCCAGCACGTCCCGGACCAGGCCGCGCAGAACGTGGCCCAGGCCGAGCTGAAGCTCCGGGAGGCCCGGGCCGCGCGCGACGAACAGCGCTGGCCGGACGCGGCCTCCCTGCTCTCCACGGTCCGGGCCCTGCTCAACACGACCGACGAGTCCGTCTCCGCCGCCGGCGACCGGCTGCGCCGGCTGAACGCCGTGCAGAAGGACCCCCAGCAGGAGATCGACCGCACCCGCTTCGCCCTCCGCGACGCCCAGCGCCTCGCCATGAGCGGCCGCTCCACCCCCGACCCCAGGGACGCGCGCCCGCTGGACGAGGCGGTGGCACGCCTGGAGCGGGCGATCGGCGGCCTGGAGGGCCGCCACCCCGACTACTGGCACTTCCTGACCGAGACGGAAGCGGTCCGGCAGTCGGTGGCCCAGGTGGTCTCCCGGATCCGCGAGGAGCGCGGGGGCGCACACTGACCGTCTACGACGATCCCGGATCGCCGGTTAACCTGTGCGCATGCCTCGCTACGAGTACCGCTGCCGGACCTGCGGCGACACCTTCGAACTGAGCCGTCCGATGGCCCAGTCCTCCGATCCCGCCGACTGCCCCGCGGGCCACGACGACACGGTCAAGCTGCTGTCGACGGTGGCCGTGGGCGGCTCCGCGTCAGCGTCGGCCCCCGCACCCCAGGCGGGCGGTGGAGGCGGCTGCTGCGGCGGAGGCTGCTGCGGCTGACGGCCGTACGAAAGCCTCGCCACAAAGTCGTCCCGAGGAGCCTCTTCAGGCTGCCTTCAGGTGCGTCTGCCTAGCGTGGGCCCATGTCAGCCATCGACTGGGTCAACGGCCTCATGGACACGCTGGGCGCGCCCGGCGCCGGGGTCGCCGTCGCCCTGGAGAACCTCTTCCCGCCCATCCCGAGCGAGGCGATCCTGCCCCTCGCGGGCTTCGCGGCGAGCACCGGCCGGATGAGCCTGCTCGCCGTGCTGCTGTGGACGACGGCGGGCTCGGTGATCGGCGCCCTCGCGCTGTACGGCGTCGGTGCGCTGCTCGGCCGGGACCGCACGATGGCGCTCGCGGCCCGGCTGCCGCTGATCAAGGCCGACGACATCGAGCGCACCGAGGCCTGGTTCCAACGGCACGGCACCAAGGCGGTGTTCTTCGGCCGGATGATCCCGGTCTTCCGCAGCCTCGTCTCGATCCCGGCCGGTGTCGAACGCATGCCGCTGCCCGTGTTCCTGACGCTGACCACCCTGGGCAGCGCCCTGTGGAACACGGCGTTCGTGCTCGCGGGCCACGCCCTGGGCGCCAACTGGACCCAGGTCACCGACATCGTGTCCGCGTACTCGAAGGCCGTCCTGGCGGCCGCCGCCGTCGCGGTCGCGGTCTTCGTCGTCGTACGGCTACGGCGGCGGTCGGCGCCCGCTACGGACGGGACGCCTTCAGGAACTCCCGCAGGATCCGCTCCCCCGCCAGCACCCCCCGCTCGGGCAGCGCGCTGATCGCCGGAGCGGTCCAGCCCGCGTCCGCCAGCTCACCGTGCCCCGGCCGCCAGCCCCGGTCCGCGGCCAGCAGCAGGTCGGCGTCGAGGAGGGAGTCGCCCGCGGCCAGCGTCAGGGAGGCCCCCGTACGCCGGGCCACCTCGCGCATCGCCGCGCTCTTGGTGAGCGGCTTCGGGACGGCGTAGATCTTGCGGCCCTGGAGCGAGACGGTCCAGCCGCGGTCCTCGGCCCACACAGCGAGCTCCTTCACCCAGTCCTCGGGCAGCAGTTCGCGCTCGACGACGAGGTAGACGAAGAGGTCCTCGGCGATGCGGTGCTTGCGCACCCAGAGCGGATCAGCCGTCTTCTCCAGGTGGGCGCGGACCTCGTCGAGCGGGGCGCACTCGTCGGCGAGGCGGGCCGTGACGCGGGCGTGCCAGTCGAGGTCGGTGACGCCGTCGACGAGCAGGTGGCCGCCGTTCGCGCAGATCGCGTAAGTGGGCGGGGGGCCGGGGAGGTTGATGCGCTGGTACTGCTTGCGGGTCCGGGTCGTCGTCGGCACGAAGACCGCCGCGTCACCGACCTCCGCGAGCAGCCCGGCCGCCGTCTCCGTCATGTACGACAGCGGTCTGCTCTCGTGCACCTCGACGCAGAGCAGCCGGGGCGCCCTCGCGTCCGGCATGGTCAGCGCGAGGGCGGCGGCGGAGTAGATGAGCGTGCGGTCGAGGTCGCTCGCGATGAGCACGGGAGCATGGGCCTGGGCCTGGGTCGCCATCAGAGGGCCACCGCCTTGCCGTCGGTGCCCGTCGCGCCCCGCGTGTACCGGGGGTGGATCAACCCCACACAGGTGTACGGGAGTTCGGCGACCTCCTCGACCGGGACACCTCGCTGTCCGGCCAACAGGCGTACGTGGTCCAGGTCGGCGCCCGCCCCGGCCCGCGCGAGGATCTTCCAGGGCACCCGGCGCAGCAGCACCCGGGTGGTCTCGCCGACGCCCGGCTTGACGAGGTTGACGTCGTGGATGCCGTACTCCTCACTGATGCGTTCGACGGCCGCCCAGCCCTCCCAGGTGGGCTCCCGGTCGCTGGAGAGGAGCTCCTTGGCCTGCGCGCCGACCGCCTCGGCGACCTCGGGGAAGCGGGCGGCCACGGCGTCCAGGAAGTCCACCGACACGTCCACGCCGGCGAGTTCGCGGTAGAACTTCGCGCCGTGGAAGTCGTCCGGGCCGACGAGGTCCGCGCGCAGGACCGTACGCGAGATGAGGCCGGACACCGTGGAGTTGAGGCAGGCGGAGGGAATGAGGAAGTCCTCCCGGGTGCCGTACGTCCGCACGCAGGAGCCCGGGTCGGCCAGTACGGCGATCTCCGGGTCGAAGCCGGCGGGACCGCCCTCGGCCTCGAACTCCTCGATCGCGGCGGCCAGTTCGCGGGTGATCGCACCCTTGCCGGTCCAGCCGTCGACGAAGACGACGTCGGCGGGGTCGTGGTGTGCGGCCAGCCAGCGCAGGGCGTTGGCGTCGATGCCGCGGCCGCGGACGATCGAGACGGCGTAGTGCGGCAGGTCCAGGCCGTGCCGGAACCGGGCCCAGCGGCGCATCAGGACGCCCACGGGGGTGCCGGCGCGGGCGAGGGAGACGAGGACCGGGCGGGGCGAGCGCTCCTGGAGCACGATCTCCGTCACGGCGCCGACCGCCTCGGCGAGCCGCGCGGAGGACTCCTTCAGGGCCGTCCGGAACAGCTCCTGGTACTGCTCGCTCGGCTGGTACTCCACCGGCAGCGACTCGGCGTAGTGCGCGCCGCCGCTCTGGATGGCCTCCTCGCGTTCCTCGGTCGGCGCCTCCAGCGTGACGTCCGAGAGGTCCTGGAGCAGCCAGCCGACGTCCTCCGGGGCGTACGAGGAGAAGGCGGGGCCGCGGAGGGGCTCGGGGAGCATGGGGGGCCTTTCGGGGGTGTGGCTGGGGAGGACCACGAGGACGACATGCGGGGTGTGCGCGGCCAGTTGTGCGAGCAGGCCGTCGGGGGCGTGCAGTTCTGGGGTGTCGGCGGTGGAGTCGACCACGGCGACGATCGCGTCGAATCCGGCGCCTGCGACGTTGTAGGCGTAGCGGTCGCCGGGGCCGTCCGCGGGGGTGTCGTGGGCGGGGAAGGTGAGGCGGGTACGGATGGCGTATCCGGGGTCGTCGACGGCCAGTACGGGTGAGCGGGTGGTCGTCGAGTACCGCACCTCGGCGTCGATGACCTGCTCCAGCTCTCGGGCGAGCCTCAAGGGGGCGTACATCAGCTCTTCGAAGCCGAGGACGTGGACGCGGGTGGCCTCCGGCGGGAGGGCCTCGGCCAGGCGGGCGGCCATCGCCGGGAGGGCGGCGTCCAGGCGTATTCGATGCCGGGGAGTGAATCCGTGACGGCCGCCGTCCGGAAGGTCCCGGGGCCACGAGAGGTCCACGCGGTTGATTGCCGGGTGCGGGTGCGTGGGGGCTGGTCGCGCAGTTCCCCGCGCCCCTGGGTGGGTGACCTCGAACCTTGCTACAAGGTCCTGCCCCTTTTCCAGCACCCCCTCCGGCAGGCGTACGGTGCCCGATGCCGCTGCCACCAGGTCCACCCGCGCGCCGATCTCCCGCGCGAAGGCCTCCAGCCGTCCCGCGTCGGCCTCCGAGCGCATGTCGACCAGGGCGACCACGACGTACCGCCCTCGCGGGTACCGCCCATGCAGATCCCTGATCGTGTTCAGGACCGTGTTGCCCGTGGAGAACTCGTCGTCGACCAGGACCAGGGGGCCGTCGCCGGCCAGGAGCGAAGGGTCCTCGGGCAGCAGAAGGTGACTCGTGGCGTGGGAGTGGGACTCCTCGAAGCCGCCCGCGGGGGTGACGCCGGGGACGGGACGGCGGGTGGAGTGGAGGTACGGGGCGAGGCCGACGCCGTCTGCGACGGAGTGCCCAAGGCCGGTGGCCGTCTCCGCGTAGCCCAGGACGACCGCGCGGGCGGCCTCCTCGTCGCCCAGCAGCTCCCGTACCCGGCGGCCCAGGGCGAACCCGTGGCCGTAGACCACCGACGGTGACTGCGGTACGTGCTTGCCCAGCACGTTGGAGACCAGCAGATGGGCCCGCTTGGGGTTGCGCCGCAGCGCGAGCCCCAGGAGGTCCGTCAGCCGGCTGTCGCCCACGAGCTCGACGCCGAGCCGGTCGGCGACCCACGTCCCCGACCAGACCTCGCCCGGTGTCCCCTCGTTCACTGCCTTGTTCATGCGTCCCTTGGTGTTCACAGACGGTCAGCCGGGTATTCCGGCGGCGAGCAGCTCGACGAAGCCGATGTCCTCGTTGGCCACCCCGAAGACCTCGGCGCGCAGCAGGGTGCGCTCGGCCCAGGCGCGGTGCGGCTTCACTTCGTTCATCTTGTTCGTGTACTGCGACCTCAGCACGCCCCCGCCGCCGCGCTCGGGCCGCAGGATGTCCTGCGCGTCGCTGAACTCCTCGTGGCTGACCACGGACAGCGCGTGCACGGGCAGCACGTGGGAGGGGTGGATGCAGGTCTTGCCGAGCAGGCCGTTGGCCTGGTCGAGGGTGATCTCGCGCAGCAGGCCGTCCATCGCGTGCTCGATGAGCGCCTCGCGCAGCTCCTCGGCCTGGCCCTCCAGGAAGGGGCTGCGGCGCAGCTGGGGCTTGAACATGCGCTCCTGGACCCGGAAGTACTCCCAGACCGGCCCGGTCACGGTGAAACCGGTGCCGTCGGCGCGGCCCAGCATGTTCACCACGTCGGCGATGACGGAGGCGATGATCTGGACGTCCCAGGCGGTCATGTCGGGGGCGCGGCGCAGGCCGTAGGAGGAGCAGAAGTCGGTGACGCCGAGGCGGACCGCGAGGACCCGCTCGCGGTATTTGTCGACCGTGCGGGAGATGCCCTCAAGGGTCTCTACGCGCGTCTCCCGGTACAACAGCTCCGGCGATTCCAGTACGGGCATGGCGAACAGCCGGTGTCCGCTCGCGGCCTCGGCGGCGGAAATCGCCTCCAGGAAGGGGATTCCGCGCTCCTCGGTGAACTTCGGGAGCACGAATCCGGACAGCAGCCGGACGGCGGGGCCGAGGCGTCGTACGAGATCGGGGATCTGTTCGGGGTGACGGACCCGGATGAAGAGCAGCGGAAGGTCCACGCCGCGCTCCATGAGGTCCGTGAACTGCCGGACGAGGTTCTCCTCGCCCTCGGCGACGTCCTCGTCGCCGATCGAGTCCTCCAGGCACAGCACCATCGAGACCACGCCGCGTCCGGTCTGCTTGACGATGTCGTCGGCGAGCCGCGGCCGCGTGGCCGGGCTGTAGAGCGTGGCGCCCAGAGCCGCGGAGAGCAGCCGGGACGGGGAGTCCGCGGTGAACTCGCAGGGCTCCTGGTGGAAGAGGCGCTGGCGCACCTCAGGGGCGATGTGCCCAAAATGACGCATATGACTCCCCCGTGGCAGCTGTGCAACCTGTGAACAGTTCACAGGTGGCCGGTAATAGTACGTAGGTACCCATGTCTGAGGTTCCCACCGGGCATGAATTTCAGGTAACGCAGACAAACACGGCCATGTCGGCGCCGGGACGACATGAACCGGCGTCCTCACCCCCGCGTTGTCGTGACCAGGACCGAGAGGGCAGGATGACCGCATGACGCACGCGATGCTGAAGGGGTCGAACGTCCCGCTGGAAGCCACCACGGTACGCGCCGTACTGCGCTGGGCGCCCGGGCAGGGGGTCCCGGTGGTCGACGCCTCGGCGCTCCTCCTCGGCCCCGAGGGTCGTGTGCGGTCCGACGAGGACTTCGTCTTCTACAACCAGCCCCGGCACCCCTCAGGGAAGGTCTGGCTCCTCGGCAAGAAGCGCGTCGCCGAGGGCCCTACCGACACGATCCAGACGGATCTGGCCGGTGTCGAGCCCGACGTCAGCCAGATTCTCCTGGTCGCTTCGACGGACGACGCCACGTTCGGCCGCGTACAGGGCCTGCGCATCCTGCTGTACGACGCCTCGGTCACCGACGGCGAGCCGCTGGTCCACTTCGACATCAAGCCGGAGACGGGCGAGGAGACGGCCCTGATCTGCGGTGAGCTGTACCGCCGCGGCGAGGGCTGGAAGTTCCGCGCCCTGGGCGAGGGCTATGTGGAGGGCCTCCAGGGCCTGGCCACGGACTTCGGCATCGTGGTGGACGAGTCCGACTCGCCGGAGGTTCCGGCCGGACCGGAGCCCACGTCGTTCCCGCTCCCTCCGGAACAGCCGGCCCAGTCCGCCACATCGGTGCCCACCCAGCAGGCCTACGGCTACCCCCAGACGCCGACTCCGGCCACCGCCCCGGTGCCGGCGGCCGGGGGCTACGGCTACCCGCAGCCGGTGGCTCCGGCAGCGGCGGCGGAGTTCCGCATGCCCCCGCAGGGCCCGCAGTTCATCGGGCGCTGAAGGACGCGCCGCGCGGCGGAGCTCAGCGGTCCGCCTTCGCCTTGTAACCGCGCCCCCACTGCAGCCCCCACCCGTACAACCGGTCGAGTTCCCCCTGGAACCCGTACACGAACTGCACCTCGCGCCGTACGACGAGTTCGTCCTTGACGTTCTCGATCATCACGACCGCGCAGGACCGCGCCTGGGGATGCCGCTCGTCGAGACCTATCTCGATCCGCGGCCCGTTGCTCGGGTACAGCGTCACGATCGCGTGCGTGCGGTCGAACGCCGGCGTCTGGTCGTAGATGTAGACGAAGACCAGCAGCCGCTTGATGGCCTCCCAGTGGTCCAGGTTGACGTACATCGTCTCGCCGGACGCCGACCCGAAGCGGTCGTCACCGCTGAGCTTCACGTACGGCGGTGCATTGACGTCCCCCAGGAATCCGCCGAGCGGCTGGACGACCCCCTTCGTCCCGTCGGCCAGTTCGTACAGGCAGCCCAGGTCGAGGTCGACGTTGACCATGCTCTGGCTGTGTCCGAGGACCTCCGGCGGCCTGAGCGCCTTGAAGGGGTGCCGCAGCAGCGACTCCCGCTGCGAGCCGCCGATGTCGGACGTCCGCATCCGCCAGGTCAGGTTGATGCGCAGGTTCCCGGTCGCCGCGCCCTGTTTGGTGAGCGAGACCCGGTTGTGCCGCTTGGTCAGTTCGATCGCGTTGCTGGCCGCGCTGCCCGAGTCGAAGTCGACCTCGCGGCCGCCCCGGAGTCCGTCCAAGAAGCCCATTCCCGCCCCTACGTCCGCGTTGGAAAACCGGCGTCACCTGGAAAACCGGCGGGGCGGCCGGAGACCGGCCGCCCCGCTCAGAGCGTTCCTCACCAGGAAGGGTGTCACACCCCGGACGAGACCTCAGTCTTCTCGTCCGAGCCCCGGGCTTTTCCCTCGGCGGCCGCGAGCGCCTTGTTGCGGCGCACGGACGACCAGAAGGACCAGCCGATCAGGATGACCCCGACCATGCCGGTGATGATCTCGTGGATCTCGTACTGGATGGTCACCATGAGGATCACCGCGAGCGCGCCGATCGCGTAGTGGGCGCCGTGCTCCAGGTAGACGTAGTCGTCGAGGGTGCCCTGGCGGACCAGGTACACGGTCAGCGACCGCACGTACATCGCGCCGATACCCAGACCCAGGGCCATCAGGACGATGTCGTTGGTGATCGCGAACGCGCCGATCACACCGTCGAAGGAGAACGAGGCGTCCAGCACCTCCAGGTACAGGAACATGAAGAACGCGGCCTGGCCGGCCATGAGCACCGCGGACTTGGGCTTGCCCTCGCGCTGGGCCCGCTCCTCCTCCTCGTGCTCGCGTTCCTCCTCCTCTTCGAGTTTGTCCTCGAAGTAGCCGGAGAGGCCGCCGACGATCATGTAGGTGATCAGACCCGCGATACCGGAGATCAGGACGGTCTGTGCCTTGTCGACGTGGGCGCCGCCGTGCTGGTGGGCGTTGGTCGCGAAGGTGAACGCGGTGATCAGCAGGACGACGAGCGCGATGCACACCGACAGCATGTCGACCTTGCCGAGCTTGGCCAGCGGCCGCTCGATCCAGCGCAGCCACTGGATGTCCCGGTCCTCGAAGATGAAGTCCAGGAAGATCATCAGCAGGAACATGCCACCGAACGCGGCGATCGCCGGGTGCGCGTCGGTCACCAGTTCCTGGTAGTGGTCCTTGTTGTTGAGGGCGAGGTCGACCGCCTCGATGGGCCCCATCTTCGCGGTGACCGCGACGATCACGACGGGGAAGACCAGCCGCATGCCGAAGACGGCGATCAGGACACCGACGGTGAGGAAGATCTTCTGCCAGAAGGCATTCATCTTCTTCAGGACTCCGGCGTTGACCACCGCGTTGTCGAACGACAGGGAGATCTCGAGGATGGAGAGGATCGCCACGACACCGAAGCCCTCCCACCCCCCGTAGAGGACGGCGGCGACCAGGCCGAGCGCGGTGACCGCGAACGACCAGCCGAAGGTTTTGAGAACCACTGGCTACCCAATCCGTACGTGTACGGGATTCCCCCGTGCCGCACTCGGCTTTACGAAGACTTGAACCCGAAGTCTAGTCGGCCCCTCTTCGCAGCCCACCCGGCCCCGGTTTTTGCTCATAACGCGTTATGAGACGTTGACCCCGAAGTCGAGGGCGATGCCGCGCAGGCCCGAGGCGTAGCCCTGTCCGACCGCCCTGAACTTCCACTCGTTCTGGTACCGGTAGACCTCGCCGAAGATCATCGCGGTCTCGGTGGAGGCGTCCTCGGAGAGGTCGTAGCGGGCGAGCTCCTGGCCGTCGGCCTGGTTGACCACGCGAATGAAGGCGTTGCTGACCTGACCGAAGGTCTGGCCGCGGTTGTCGGCGTCATGGATGGAGACCGGGAAGACGATCTTGTCGCACTGCGGCGGCACCCTGGAGAGGTCGATCAGCAGCGACTCGTCGTCGCCCTCGCCCTCACCGGTGAGGTTGTCGCCGGTGTGCTCGACCGAGCCCTCCGGGCTCTTGAGCTGGTTGTAGAAGACGAAGTACTCGTCACCCAGGACCCGACCGCCCCCGCACATCAGGGCGCTGGCGTCGAGGTCGAAGTCGGCTCCGGTGGTGGAGCGCGCGTCCCAGCCGAGCCCGATCATCACCTGAGTGAGGTTGGGTGCGGCCTTGGACAGGGAGACGTTTCCCCCCTTGGCGAGCGTGACGCCCATCTGCTGTTCCCTCCCCGAGAGTGTGCTTCTGTGCTGTTCCTGCACGTCCGGCGCCGCACGCAAACCGTGCGACGCCGGACGAGAGACCGGGGCCGGGCCTAGACGTTGACGCCGAAGTCCTGCGCGATGCCGCGCAGGCCCGAGGCGTAGCCCTGGCCGATGGCGCGGAACTTCCACTCGGCGCCGTTGCGGTAGAGCTCCCCGAAGACCATGGCGGTCTCGGTGGAGGCGTCCTCGGAGAGGTCGTAGCGGGCGATCTCGGCGCCGCCGGCCTGGTTGACGACGCGGATGAACGCGTTGCGCACCTGGCCGAAGGACTGCTGGCGGTTCTCGGCGTCGTAGATCGAGACCGGGAACACGATCTTGTCGACGTCGGCCGGGACGCCGGCGAGGTTGACCTTGATCTGCTCGTCGTCGCCCTCGCCCTCACCGGTGGTGTTGTCACCGGTGTGCTCGACCGAGCCGTCCCCGCTCTTGAGGTTGTTGAAGAAGACGAAGTTCGCGTCGCTGGCGACCTTGCCGGCCGCGTTCACCAGCAGGGCGCTGGCGTCCAGGTCGAAGTCGGTGCCGGTCGTGGTGCGGACGTCCCAGCCCAGACCGACGATGACCGCGGTCAGGCCCGGGGCCTCCTTGGTCAGCGAAACGTTGCCGCCCTTGCTGAGGCTGACTCCCACGGGTCCTCCATTTGGTGTCCTGGGGCCGGGAGCCCCGTAGTGCGTGCGATGTCGGATGCTGTCGGATCAACGATTCGATCCTAGTGAGGGGTTCCCGGCCCACGCAGTCCCTGGAGACGAACAATCACAGGGTGTCGAGCGCCTTCACGTACTCGTTCAGGTCGCGGGCGTCCGGCAGGGCGTTGACGACGGTCCAGCGGACCACGCCCTCCTTGTCGATGACGAAGGTGCCGCGCACCGCGCAGCCCTTGTCCTCGGCGAAGACGCCGTAGGCGCGGGAGACCTCGCCGTGCGGCCAGAAGTCGCTCAGCAGCGGGTACTCCAGGCCCTCCTGCTCGGCGAAGACGCGCAGGGTGTGGATGGAGTCGTTGGAGACGGCGAGCAGCTGGGTGTCACGGTCGGAGAACTGCGGCAGGTTGTCACGCAGCTCGCACAGTTCACCCGTGCACACGCCGGTGAAGGCGAAGGGGTAGAAGAGCAGCACGACGTTCTTGTCGCCGCGGAAGTCGGACAGCTTCACGGTCCTGCCGTGGTTGTCCTTGAGCTCGAAGTCGGGGGCCTTTTCGCCGGCCTGGATCGCCATCGCGTGGATGTCCCTTCGGGGGGGCTGTTCGAGTGACGGAACCACCCTACGCAGCGATCAGGGCACGGAAGCGGACGGGCCGGTCGCGCCGGCCCGTCCGGTTCCACGGGGTTGCTTCAGGGCTACTTCTTGGACTTGGCCGCCTTGGGCGTCACCAGCCGGCTGCCACTCCAGTCCTTGCCCACGCTGACGCTCTTGGAGGCGGACAGCCCCGCCGTCGTCGCGGCTTCGGAGATGTCACTCGGCTCCACGTAGCCGTCACGGCCGGTCTTCGGCGTCAGCAGCAGGATCGAGCCGCCCTCCTCGATGTACGTGGTGGCGTCCACCAGCACATCGGTCAGGTCGCCGTCGTCGTCACGGAACCAGAGCACCACGGCATCGGCGACGTCGTCGTAATCCTCGTCCACAAGGTCGCTGCCGATGACTTGCTCGATGGCCTCGCGGAGTTCCTGGTCTACGTCGTCGTCGTAGCCGATCTCCTGGACCACCTGCTCGGGCTGGAACCCCAGCCTTACGGCAGGGCTCGTCTCCGCGTGGTCCGCGGTCGCGCTCACGGGTTGCCTCCTGATCATGTTTCGATGAATGTCTCAGCCACGCGCGTGCGCGAAGCGTTGGCCGTAGTCCACACGGGCGGGACGGATCGCGCAAGTACCCGGCGTTTCCGACCGCCGAAACGGTGACGTTCCGGAACGTGTCGGCCCAACTCCAGGCACATCATCCCGCTCGTGTCGTGACGCACGCCACACCCTTCTGCCCTCTTTGCGTGTTTGGGAACCATACCCGGGTGCGGGACCCCGGGTTACCCCGGAGTAGAGATGACGTTTGGCCCCCCCGAGGTACACGATGGGGAGCGGTGCAGACATGCAGGAATACGGCCCTCTGACAGGTAAGGAACAGCGTGGCTTCCGGATCCGATCGCAATCCGATCATCATTGGCGGCCTTCCGAGTCAGGTTCCTGACTTCGATCCCGAGGAAACCCAGGAGTGGCTCGACTCCCTCGACGCCGCCGTGGACGAGCGCGGCCGGGAGCGGGCCCGCTATCTGATGCTGCGGCTGATCGAGCGGGCCCGCGAGAAGCGCGTGGCCGTGCCCGAGATGCGCAGCTCGGACTACGTCAACACGATCCCCACCAGGGCGGAGCCGTTCTTCCCCGGCAACGAGGAGATCGAGCGCAAGGTCCTGAACGCCACCCGGTGGAACGCGGCCGTGATGGTCTCGCGCGCCCAGCGTCCCGGGATCGGCGTCGGCGGACACATCGCCACCTTCGCCTCCTCCGCGTCCCTCTACGACGTCGGCTTCAACCACTTCTTCCGCGGCAAGGACGACGGCGACGGCGGCGACCAGGTCTTCTTCCAGGGCCACGCCTCACCGGGCATCTACGCCCGCGCCTTCCTGCTGGACCGCCTCAGCGAGCAGAACCTGGACGCGTTCCGCCAGGAGAGGTCGAAGGCGCCGCACGGCCTGTCCTCGTACCCGCACCCGCGGCTGATGCCGGACTTCTGGGAGTTCCCGACCGTGTCGATGGGCCTCGGCCCGATCGGCGCGATCTACCAGGCGCGGATGAACCGTTACATGCACGCGCGCGAGATCGCCGACACCAGCAAGTCCCACGTGTGGGCGTTCCTCGGGGACGGCGAGATGGACGAGCCGGAGTCGCTCGGCCAGCTGACCATCGCCGCGCGCGAGGGCCTCGACAACCTGACCTTCGTCGTCAACTGCAACCTGCAGCGCCTCGACGGCCCGGTGCGCGGCAACGGCAAGGTCATCCAGGAACTGGAGTCGGTCTTCCGGGGCGCCGGCTGGAACGTGATCAAGCTGATCTGGGACCGGAGCTGGGACCCGCTGCTCGCGCGGGACCGCGACGGCATCCTCGTCAACCGGATGAACACCACCCCGGACGGCCAGTTCCAGACGTACGCCACCGAGTCCGGCTCGTACATCCGCGAGCACTTCTTCGGCGACGACCAGCGCCTGCGCGCCATGGTCGAGGGCATGACCGACGACCAGATCCTGCACCTGGGCCGCGGCGGTCACGACCACAAGAAGATCTACGCCGCGTTCAAGGCGGCCGTGGAGCACAAGGGCCAGCCGACGGTCATCCTCGCCAAGACCGTCAAGGGCTGGACGCTGGGCCCGAACTTCGAGGGCCGCAACGCCACGCACCAGATGAAGAAGCTGACCGTCGCAGACCTCAAGGGCTTCCGCGACCGTCTGCACCTGCCGATCTCCGACAAGGAGCTGGAGTCGGGCGCGCCGCCCTACTACCACCCGGGCCGGGACTCGGAGGAGATCCAGTACATGCACGACCGCCGGCTGGGTCTCGGCGGGTACGTCCCGACCCGTGTCGTGCGCGCGAAGCCGCTCGCTCTGCCGGAGGACAAGACGTACGCGAGTGTGAAGAAGGGTTCCGGGCACCAATCGATCGCCACCACCATGGCGTTCGTACGGCTGCTCAAGGACCTCATGCGGGACAAGGAACTCGGCAAGCGGTTCGTGCTGATCGCGCCGGACGAGTACCGCACCTTCGGCATGGACTCCTTCTTCCCGAGTGCGAAGATCTACAACCCGCTTGGCCAGCAGTACGAGTCGGTGGACCGCGAACTGCTGCTCGCGTACAAGGAGTCGCCGACCGGGCAGATGCTGCACGACGGCATCTCCGAGGCGGGCTGCACGGCCTCGCTGATCGCGGCGGGGTCGGCGTACGCGACACACGGCGAGCCGCTCATCCCGGTCTACGTCTTCTACTCGATGTTCGGTTTCCAGCGCACCGGCGACCAGTTCTGGCAGATGTCGGACCAGCTGGCGCGCGGTTTCGTACTGGGTGCGACCGCCGGCCGCACGACCCTGACCGGTGAGGGCCTCCAGCACGCCGACGGCCACTCGCAGCTGCTCGCCTCGACCAACCCGGGCTGTGTGGCGTACGACCCGGCGTTCGGGTTCGAGATCGCGCACATCGTGCAGGACGGTCTGCGCCGGATGTACGGCCCCGACAGCGAGAACGTCTTCTACTACCTCACCGTCTACAACGAGCCGATCCAGCACCCGGCCGAGCCGGAGAACATCGACGCCGAGGGCATCCTCAAGGGCGTCTACCGCTTCAGCGAGGGCACCTCGGGGTCGATCCCGGCGCAGATCCTGGCGTCCGGTGTGGCCGTGCCGTGGGCGGTCGAGGCGCAGAAGCTCCTCGCCGAGGAGTGGAACGTCAAGGCCGACGTCTGGTCGGCGACCTCCTGGAACGAGCTGCGGCGCGAGGCCGTGGCCTGCGAGGAGCACAACCTGCTGCACCCCGAGGAGGAGCAGCGGGTGCCGTACGTGACGCGGAAACTGGCCGGTGCGCAGGGGCCGTTCGTCGCCGTCTCCGACTGGATGCGGGCGGTGCCGGACCAGATCGCGCGATGGGTGCCGGGCACCTACCAGTCGCTGGGCGCCGACGGGTTCGGCTTCGCCGACACCCGGGGTGCGGCGCGGCGGTACTTCCACATCGACGCGCAGTCGATCGTGGTGGGTGTGCTGACCGAGCTGGCGCGGGAGGGCAAGGTGGACCGGTCCGTGCTGAAGCAGGCGATCGACCGGTACCAGCTGCTGGACGTGTCGGCGGCGGACCCGGGAGCGGCGGGCGGCGACGCGTAGCCGCTGCGCTCGGCTTGAGCCTTGAGCGGTGAAGGGCGATGGGGCCTTGTGGTCCCACCGCCCTTACTGTTTCTTTACGATGCCCTCATGCACCAACAATCGGCGCAGGACCGGTGGGAACAGTGGACGCAACGGCCTCTGCTGGGGCTGGCCGTGGTGTTCGCCCTCGCCTACGCGGTACCGATCGTGGACACCTCTGCCGGGCCGTCGGTGACGTTCGCGTGCACGGTGGTCGAGTGGGTCGTGTGGGGGACGTTCGCCGCGGACTACCTGGTGCGGCTCGCGCTGACTCCCCGCCGGCGGGAGTTCGTCCGCACCCACTGGCTGGACCTGTGCGCGGTCGTGCTGCCGCTGCTCCAGCCCCTTCGCCTGCTGCGTCTCGTCTCCACGCTGATGCTGCTGGGGCGGCGGGCGCGGATGGCCTCACAGATCCGGGTCACGACGTACGTCGGCGGCGCGGTCGTCGGACTGCTGATGTTCGGGTCGCTGGCCGTGCTCTCGGTGGAACGGGACTCCCCGAACGGGAACATCCGGACGCTGGGTGACGCGGTGTGGTGGTCCTTCACGACCATGACGACCGTCGGGTACGGCGACCACGCCCCGACCACCGGTCTCGGCCGCATGATCGCGGTCGGGCTCATGCTGTCCGGGATCGCCCTGCTGGGTGTGGTGACCGCGAACATCGCCGCCTGGTTCATCGAGCGGTTCGAGAAGGACGACGTGGAGGAACGCCAGCAGACGGAGGCGATCCGCGCTCTGACGGAGGAGGTACGGGCGCTGCGGGCCGAGGTGGAGGCCCTGCGCAAGACGTCCGTCGGGGGCTGAGCGCACTTCCGCTCCCGCGAGCCTGTCGAGGGTCGAGCGTGAGGGCACGGCCCTGTGCGAGACGTCCGTCGGAGGCTGAGCGCATTCCGTTCCCGTGCCCCAGTCGCACGACGTCCGCCGGGGCCGAGCGAGAACTCCGCGGGCGCCGCCCTGCGCACGGCATCCGCCGAAGGCCGAGCCCAGCCGCGAGGAGGCGGCTCTGCGCTCTCTGTAGGACAGGAGCGAGGACTTACGCGGGCGCGGCGGCCCGGCGGCGTGTACCGGACGCTCGCCGCCTGGCGGGTGCCGCCGGGATTCCCGGACCCCACGGCGGGACGCCACCGGTTCCAGGGGCCGTCCCTGAAACAGCTCAGCCGCGGGCCGGGCGAGGGCTTCGAGGGCGCGGCCGACCCACGAGGAGTCGCTCCTGGCACGCGGGCGGGCCCCCGGTCGTCCCACCGGGGGCCCTTCCCTCACGCGCCCCGGGTCAGAAGAACCCGCTGCCCGGGGTGGCCGCTCCGACGAGCCAGATGATCGCCAGGAGCGTGTCGATGGCGCCCAAGATGAAGGCGACCAGGGCCGGCCAGGCGCGGTTGCCGCCTGACCAGGTGCGGCCCATGGCGAGCCAGCCGCAGACGATCGCGATGGGGCCGAGGATGATCCCCAGCACGAAGAAGCCCGCGATCGCGCAGATGACTCCGATGATTCCGAGCGTCGCGCGGTCCGGCCCACTCCGTGACCATGTCCGGCCATGTGAGCGGGGGTGCTTGCGCGTTCCTTGTCCGAAGCCCGCCATCATCAACTCCCTGACACCCTTGGTTGGTTGGGTTCGTCTCGGGTTCGTTGATGCGGGTACCCCCGTCACGGCCGTTAATCCTCCGGCCTTGCGGCGCGCCGCCCCCCTCCGGCAGCGCGCCGCAGCGCCGTCCGTCCTCCGCGTCCCACGAGCGTGCCGTGCGGAGGACTTGACTTACTGTGACCTGCGCCGCCTGCCGGAGGCGAGAATTCTTTAGCCTCTTCACCCTGATAGGGGAAGAACACTGACATCCCGTCAGGCGTGACCTGCGGGTTCGTCAGATGTGGCCGACGCCCGCGCCCGCCTCGGCGTTCTCGCCGCGCTTGGTGAGCAGGGCGACGAAGACCGCGACCACGGCGACGCCGGCGGCGACCAGCGACGCGAGGCTCATGCCCGAGATGAACGTGTCGTGGGCGACGTCGGTGATCTTCGCGACGATCGCCTCCGGGGTGCCCTTGGCCACGGGTGCCACACCGACCTGGACCGCTTCCGAGGCCTGGTCGAGCTGGGCCGGGGTGAGGGCGGGGAGGCCGGCGTCCTTCCAGTTGGCCGCGAGGTCGCCGTCGACCTTGGAGGCCATCACCGCGCCGAGGACGGCCGTACCGAGGCTGCCGCCGATCTGCATAGCGGCCTGCTGGAGACCGCCGGCCACACCGGAGAGCTCCATGGGGGCGTTGCCGACGATGACCTCGGTGGCGCCGACCATCACGGGCGCGAGGCCGAGGCCGAGCAGGGCGAACCAGAGCGACATGGTCGCGCTGCCGGTGTCGGTCTCCAGCGTGGACATCCCGAACATGGCGATCGCGACGGACGCCATGCCGCCGGCCAGGGGGATGCGCGGGCCGAGCTTGGTGATCATCGCGCCCGCGAGCGGGGAGCCGACGATCATCATCCCGGTGAGCGGGAGCAGGTGGAGACCGGCGTCGATCGGGCTCATACCGTGCACGTTCTGGAGATAGAAGGTCACGAAGAACAGGCCGCCCATGAACGCGATCGCCATCAGGACCATGAGGACCACGCCCGCCGACAGCGCGACGGAACGGAAGAGCGCGAGCGGGATCAGCGGTTCCTTGACCTTGGTCTCCCAGAGGGCGAACAGCACGAAGCCCACGGCGGACACGGCGATGAAGGTCCAGGTCAGTCCGTCGCCCCAGCCCCAGGTCGGGGCCTTGATGAGCGCCCAGACCAGGCAGAACATGGCGGCGGACAGCAGGGCTATGCCCAGGATGTCGAAGGAGCGCGGGGCGTTCTCGGCGCGGTGGTCGAGCAGGATCAGCACGCCGAGGACGAGGGCGAGGACGCCGACCGGCACGTTGATGAAGAACACCGACTGCCAGTTGACGTGCTCGACGAGGACACCGCCGAGGATCGGGCCGCCGGCGGTGGAGGCACCGATGACCATGCCCCAGATGCCGATGGCCATGTTGAGCTTCTCGGCCGGGAAGGTGGCTCGCAGCAGGCCGAGCGCGGCCGGCATCAGCAGGGCGCCGAACAGGCCCTGGAACACGCGGAAGGTGACGACCGCGGAGATGCTGCTGGACATGCCGATGGCGCCCGAGGCGGCGGCGAAGCCGACGACACCGATCAGGAAGGTCTGGCGGTGGCCGAAGCGGTCACCGAGCTTGCCCGCGGTGATCAGGGCGACCGCCAGGGCGAGGAAGTAGCCGTTGGTGATCCACTGGACGTCCGCGAAGCTCGCCTTGAGGTCCGACTGGATGGCCGGGTTGGCGATGGCCACGATGGTGCCGTCGAGGGCCACCATCATGACGCCGACGGCCACGGTCAGGAGGGTGAGCCACGGGTGGCCGCGCAGTCCGGAGGCGGGCGGCTGATCCGACGGGGGCTGTGACGCCCTGTCCTCCGGCCCCGTCGTGTCGATGGTGGTCTGACTAGTCATGTGTTCGAGGCTAGTGACAGCCACTGACAATTGACAAACCAATTCACAAGTCGGTAACTGACACCAATGGAAACTCTGCGCGAACGCAAGAAGCAGCGCACCCGCGAGTCGTTGCTGCGGGTCGCCATCGAGCTGTTCACCGACCGCGGCTACGAGCAGACGACCGTCGACGACATCGCCGACGAGGTCGGGGTCTCGCAGCGCACCTTCTTCCGCTACTTCGCCGGCAAGGAGGAGGCGGCGCTCGCCCTCCACGAGATGACGGTGGCGCACTTCGTCGACGGCGTACGCGCGCGCCCCGCGCACGAGCCTCCGCTGGAAGCGCTGCGCCAGGCCGTGCTGGAGGGCTGGGACACCCTGCACGAGGTCGTCGACGCGGTCGTGCCCGTGGAGCGGTTCCTCGGCATGTACCGGGTGATCGAGTCGACGCCCGTGCTGCTCGCCGCCCATCTGCGGCGCTCCGCGGAGTCCGAGGAGGTCCTCACGCGCGTGCTCGCCGAACGCGAGGGCCTCGACGGGAACACCGACCCGCGGCCCAGGCTGCTGGTGGCCGTCTTCAGCGGTGTCATGCGGGTCACGGAGCGGCAGTGGCTGACGGACGGCGACTTCAGTCTGGAGGCGATGCGCGAGTTGACGGTCTCGAATCTCGAACTGCTGGGTCCCGCCCTGACCGGCAAATGGCCCGCTTACACCAAAACGTGATCCCCGTCACTCGATTAACCCGAGACCGTCTCGTTCTCCTAGTGTGTCCTTTCAGTGACTTCCTTCGACACCTCCCCGCAACTCAACGTCTGGCGCCTCCTGCTCGCGCTGGCCGTGGTGTTCGTGATGCTGGCGACCACCGGTTGGACCGCGCTGCGCAACCAGAGGGAGGCCACGCCGCTCCAGGCCTCCCTCGAATCCTGGGAGCACGGCCACCTCCACGGACACCGGCTGCCGGACCCGGACACCGCCTCGCCGGCCCAGCTCACCCGGTTCTTCGCGTCGCTCAGCTCGCAGGACCGGGTCCGTCTCGCCCAGCGCTACCCGCTCGCGGTCGGCAACATGAACGGCGCCCCCGTCGCGCTGCGCTACCAGGCCAACCGCCTCGCGCTCCTCAAGGCCCGAGGCGTCGAGCGCACCCGGATGCACAACCCGCTGCTCACGCCCGAGGGCCAGCAGGAGGCGGGCCGCCGGATGCACCGCTTCGAGTCGCTGACGGCCCCGGAGCGCCACATCCTCGCCTTCGACCCGGACGGCTCCGGCCGGATCGCCGAGGTCTTCGGCGACCTGCGCACGGCGGAGCGGATCTCCGTCATCGTGCCCGGCGTCGACACCGACCTGCTCACCTTCCAGCGCACCAACCGCACTTACTCCGCCCCAGTCGGCATGGCCAAGGCCCTGTACCGGGCCGAGCGCGAGGCGAGCCCCGCCACACGCACGGCGGTGATCGCCTGGGCCGACTACACGGCACCCGCCGGACTGGGCATCGACTCGGTCACCGCGATGCGCGCCGAGGGCGGCGCCGTCCGCCTGAACGCGCTGGTGCGTGCGCTGCCCGGCACCTCGCCGGTCTCCTTGTTCTGCCACAGCTACGGCTCCGTGGTGTGCGGAGTTGCCGCGCACGCGCTGCCCCGCAGGGTGGCCGACATCGCGGTGGCCGGCAGCCCCGGGATGCGTACCACGGACGCCTCCCACCTGCGCACCTCCGCGCAGGTGTGGGCGATGCGGGACGCCGACGACTGGATCCAGGACGTGCCGTACCTGGAGGTCGGCGGGTTGGGCCACGGGGCCGACCCGGTGTCCTCCGCGTTCGGCGCGCGTGTGTTGTCCGCACGGGGTGCCGACGGGCACGCCGGCTACTTCGAACCCGGAACGGAGAGTCTGCTCAACTTCGCCGAGATCGGCATTGGCGCGTACCGCTCGGTGCGGTGCGCCCACGAGGACGAAGCCTGTCGCGCCGGTTTGTCCGGCACGGCCACGGCCGGACGCGCGTAGAGACTGCAGGAACTGCGGTCTGCGCGAGGAGGGGACGAAGGAGCTCGTGCCGAATACGATGACCCGCATGGGTGACGTACTGGCCGGATTTCATGCCGCCTGGGAGTTCGAGTCCGACTCCGTGCTCATCCGCTACGAACGGGGGATTCGAACTCCGAAGCTCTTCCAGGCACTGGGAGAACGACGGATCCCCCTGGAGGCGATCTCCGGGGTGACGCTGACTCCCGGGAAGCGGGGCACGGTGGTGTTGCACGCCGAGCCGCGGCCCGGGGCGGACCCGCTCATGGAGGCGGCGGCGGGGCAGCTGAAGGAAGGGTGCGATCCGTACCGGCTGGTGCTGCCGGCCGACAAGGAGACGCTCGCCGAGTACTACGCGGACGAGCTGCGCGCGCTGCTCAAGGAGGACGACGAGCCCGCCGAGCGCTTCCTGGTACCGGCGCCCGAGGTGCCGTTGCAGTTCAAGGCGTACGACGGGAAGGCGTCCTTCGACGGCCGGACCGTGCACTTCCGCTGGTTCTGGACGGGAGCGTCGTCGGCGAAGTGGAAGGCCGGTGACCAGAGCTTCCCGGTGTCCGAGCTGAGCGGGGTGGAGTGGCGGTCGCCGGAGGTGCTCGAAGGGCATCTGCGGCTGCTGCGCGCGGAACAGGGGCCGGCGCAGGCTGACCAGGATCCGGCGGCGGTGGTGTTCGGGCTGGGATACGGGCCCGTGCACGAGTCGTTGCCGTTCGCGGCGGCGGTGCTGGCGGCCGTACGGCAGCGGGGGCCCGCGGCAGCGGTCCCGGCTGCGAGCGTGCCGCGCCGGGACCCTGCCGACATCGCCGAACGGATTCGTCATCTCGGGGAGCTGCACCAGGCCGGGCTGGTCACCGACGAGGAGTTCTCCGTGAAGAAGGCGGAGTTGCTGGCGGAGCTCTGAGGTGCGTTGTCGGGTGCAGACCGGTGGGGGCTCGTCGCGCCCACGCGGCGGAGCCGCATATCGATACAGCCCCGCGCCCCTAGGTGGCTTTACTCACGGCCCGCTGAAGAGAACCGCATGTCCGCGTACCGGTCTCCCGCCACCTGTGCGGCGATGGGCTCCAGCAGCTCCAGCTGTTCCTTGGTGAGTTCGATGCCCGTCGCCGCCGCGTTCTCCTCCACCCGGCCCGGCTTGCGGGTGCCCGGGATCGGGACGACGGACAGCCCGTGCACCGACGCCTGCTGCTGGACCCAGGCCAGGGCGATCTGCGCGAGGGAGACCCCGTGGGCCTCGGCCACCGTGCGGACCGGCTCCAGGAGGGCCGCGTTGGCGGACGCGTTGTCGCCCGTGAAGCGGGGCTGCTGACGGCGGAAGTCGTCGGCGGTGAGGTCCTTGTCGGCGTCGGTGAAGGACCCGGTGAGGAAGCCGCGGCCGAGCGGGGAGTACGGGACGAGCGCCACGCCCAGTTCGCGGGTCGCCGGGACCACCTGGGCCTCGATGTCCCGGCTGAACAGGGACCACTCCGACTGCACGGCGGCGATGGGGTGCACGGCCTGCGCGGCACGCAGCTCCGTCGCGGTGACCTCGCTCAGGCCCAGGTGCTTGACCTTGCCCTCGCGCACCAGCTCGGCCATGGTGCCGACGGAGTCCTCGATCGGGACGTTCACATCGCGCCGGTGCATGTAGTAGAGGTCGATCGCGTCGACGTCCAGGCGCTTCAGGCTGGCCTCGACGGCCTGGCGGATGTACGGCGGGTCGTTGCGGATGATCCGCCGGGTCGGGTCGTCCGGGGGTATCGCCAGGGCGAACTTGGTGGCGATCACGACCTCGTCGCGGTGGGCCCTGAAGAACGGGGACAGGAACTTCTCGTTCTCCCCCTGGCCGTAGGCGTCCGCCGTGTCGTAGAGCGTGATGCCGAGCTCCAGGGCCCGCTCCAGGGTGGCCCGGGACTCCTTCGCGTCCGTGGGGCCGTACGCGAAGCTCATGCCCATGCAGCCGAGTCCCTGGACGCCGACCTCCGGCCCGGTCTCGCCCAGTCGTGCGGTGGGGATCCTGCCGTCCGTCATCCTGCGTTCTCCTTCTCCCGGTCGGGGCTGCCGGCCTCGGCGTAGAAACTGATCTTGTGGTCGAGCACGGCGAGGGTGTCCTGGAGTTCCGCGATCCGGGCCAGCACGTCCCGGCGGGTCGTCTCCAGCAGCTTGAAACGGTCGCCGAAGGTCTGGTCGCCCTCCCGTACCAGTTCCGCGTAGCGCACCATGTCGGCGACCGGCATGCCGGTGAGCCGGAGCTTGCCGACGAAGTCGAGCCAGTCCAGGTCGCGGTTGCTGTAGCGGCGCTGGCCGGTGTGCGAGCGGTCGATGTGCGGCATCAGGCCGATGCGCTCGTACCAGCGCAGGGTGTGCGCGGTCAGGCCGGTGAAGGCGACGACCTCGCTGATCGTGTAGCTGTCCTCGCCCACCGGGCGCCGGCGGGGGTGCGGCGGAGCCGCGCAGCTGTCGGTCCTGGTCCCCGTGGTCTCCATCACCGTCATGACCCCAACGCTATGGCCTTGGAGTGCACTCCAAGCAAGCGAAACCGGTGAGAATTCACAGGACGGCAAGCCGATCACATGGCTAGCGTGCGGGACATGAGTCTCGTACGCCGTGCCACGACCGAGGACGCCGGAGAAGTACTGCGGCTGCGCCAGGTGATGATCGACGCGCTGCCCGGCGGGGACGCGTCCACAGCGTGGCACAAGGAGGCCCTGCCGTCCCTGCGGGAGAGGCTGGGCGAGACGGACGGCGATTTCGCGGCCTTCGTCGTCGACCATCCGGAGCGGCCCGGGGCGCTGGCCGCGCTGGTGGCCGGGACGGTCGACTACCGCATCGGGAAGGCGAGCAGCCCGCACGGGCGGTCCGGGTACGTCTTCAGCGTCGCCACCGACCCGGACGCACGCCGACGCGGGTACGCGCGCGCGTGCATGGACGAACTGCTGGCGTGGTTCCGCGAGCGGGGTGCCGGTCAGGTCATGCTGACCGCGTCCCCCGAGGCCGAGCCGCTCTACGCCGCCCTCGGCTTCGTCCACAAGCCGGACCCCACGATGATGCTGCGGCTCTGAGCCGCTTAGGCTCGGCGGCATGTCCTTGCAGAGCCTTGCGTTGATCGAGAACTGGCCGGTTCCCACCGTCGCGGCGGGGGTGGTGCGGGCCGACGGGACGGTCCTGGGCACTCATGGCCCTGTCGACCGGCGGTTCCCGCTGGCCTCGGTCACCAAGCCGCTCGCGGCGTACGCCGCCCTGGTCGCGTACGAGGAGGGGGCGATCGAGTTCGACGAGCCGGCCGGGCCGAGCGGGTCGACGGTGCGTCATCTCCTCGCGCACACCTCGGGGCTGGCCTTCGACGAGCACCGCGTGACCGCCCCGCCCGGCGAGCGCCGGCTGTATTCGAACGCGGGCTTCGAGCAGCTCGGCGACCACCTCGCGAAGGCGACGGAGATCCCCTTCGCCGAATATCTGCGGCAGGCGGTGCTGGAGCCGCTGGGGATGACCTCGACGAGCCTCGACGGCTCCCCCGCCAAGGACGGCACCTCGACGGTCGGGGACCTGCTCCGCTTCGCGGCGGAGGTGCAGGCACCGAGGCTGCTGGATCCGCGCACGGTCGCGGAGGCGATGACGGTCCAGTACCCGGGCACCAAGGGCGTGCTCCCCGGCTACGGCCACCAGAACCCCAACGACTGGGGCCTCGGCTTCGAGATCCGGGACTCCAAGTCCCCTCACTGGACGGGCTCTTCGTCCTCGCCGCGCACCTTCGGGCACTTCGGCCAGTCCGGCACGTTCCTGTGGATCGACCCGGACGCCGGGGTGGCCTGCGTGGCCCTGGCGGACCGCGCCTTCGGACCGTGGGCGGTCGAGGCGTGGCCGGCGTTCACCGACGCCGTGCTCGCGGATCTCTAGGGCATCTCCCACACCAGCAGCTCGGCCCGGCTCACGGCCACCGCGTCCAGGTCCTTCGCGTCGGTGACCCGGGCCGCGTCGCCGGGGCCCAGCTTCTGCTTGTCCAGCTGTACTTCACCGCGTACGACATGGACGTAGACATACCGCGCGTCGGGCACCGCGGTCCGCTCCCCCACCGTCAGCCGCCGCACATGGAGCATCGCGCCCGCCGCCGGGATCGCGTACGGCGTCGAGTCGGCGATCCCGCGGACGATCTCGTACGAGGGCTCACCGCCGGGCTCCAGGGGAGCCAGCCAGGTCTGCACGAAGGTCAGGGGGGTCTCGGCGTCGTTGCGCTCCACGTGCCGGACGCCCGCGGCGGCGCTCAGCCGCTGGACGTCCCCGGCGCGGACCAGCGTCTCGTGCCCGGTGGAGTCGCGGTGGGTCAGTTCGCCCTCGACCACCCACGTGACGATCTCGGTGTGGCTGTGCGGGTGCTCGTCGAAACCGGCCCCGGGCAGGAGGCGCTCCTCGTTGCAGGCGATCAGCGCGCCGAAGCGGAGGTTGTCGGGGTCGTAGTGCGGCCCGAACGAGAAGGCGTGCCACGACTCGATCCCCGCTCCGGGATCCCCGCCTGGGTAGCGCTCCGTCGCGCGCCGTACGTCCGTCACGGCACCACGGTAGCCCCGGGACGGGCCGCCCCGGGTGCCGTAGTCGGTACCCGGCGGCGCGCGCCGGCGCTCCGATGAGGCAGTCTTGTCCACGTGCCCGAATCCGTATCCCGCAAGTCCGGTCCCGCAGCGCCTGCCCATGCCCACGCCGCGACCCTGAAGCGGCTGGAGAAGTCGTCCGGGTCTCTCGCTCAGCAGGCCATCACGCGCATGGACGAGACGCTGTCGTGGTACCGGGCCATGCCTCCGGAGAACCGTTCCTGGATCGGGCTGGTCGCCCAGGCCGGCATCGCGGCCTTCACGGAGTGGTTCCGGCACCCGGACGCCCCGCAGGCCATCTCCACCGACGTGTTCGGGACCGCTCCCCGTGAGCTGACCCGGGCCATCACGCTGCGCCAGACCGTGGAGATGGTCAGGACGACCATCGAGGTCATGGAGAGCGCGATCGACGAGGTCGCCGCCCCCGGTGACGAGTCCGTGCTGCGGGAGGCCCTGCTCGTCTACGCCCGGGAGATCGCCTTCGCCACGGCGCAGGTCTACGCCCAGGCCGCCGAGGCACGCGGTGCCTGGGACGCCCGCCTGGAGTCGCTGGTCGTCAACGCGGTGCTGAGCGGGGAGGCCGACGAGGGGGCCGTGAGCAGGGCCGCCGCGCTCGGGTGGAACGCCCCCGAGCATGTGTGCGTCGTCCTCGGCACCGCCCCGGACGGTGACTCCGAGCTCACCGTGGAGGCCATCCGCCGGGCCGCCCGGCACGCCAAGCTCCAGGTCCTCACCGGGGTGCTCGGGACCCGGCTCGTCGTCATCGCGGGCGGCAGCGACAACCCTCTCGCGGTGGCCAAGTCGCTGATCGGGCCCTATGCGGCCGGGGCGGTCGTCGCGGGACCCGTCGTACCCGATCTGCTGGCCGCCACCCGGTCCGCGCAGGCCGCCGCCGCCGGACTCAGGGCGTGCAGTGCCTGGGAGGACGCCCCCCGACCGGTCCTGGCGGACGACCTGCTTCCGGAACGCGCGATGGCCGGGGATCCGAGTGCGCGCGAGCAGTTGGTGGAGGAGATCTACAGACCGCTGGAGGAGGCCGGTTCCGCGCTCCTGGAGACTCTCTCCGTCTATCTCGAACAGGCGTCCAGTCTGGAGGGCGCGGCCCGGATGCTCTTCGTGCATCCCAACACCGTGCGCTACCGGCTTCGACGTGTGACTGACGTCACCGGCTGGTCGCCCTCCGATGTACGGTCGGCGTTCACCCTGCGCATCGCGCTCATCCTGGGGCGTCTGGCCGACGGGGATCTCCAGGCCTAGGCTTTTGTCGGGGGTCCACAAAACCCCCTCTCGTTCTTCGTCCCTGTCCCCACGGGCGGCTAGGGCCGCCCTCAAGAGAGAGTGTGAGAGTGCTCGTACTCGTCGCTCCCGGCCAGGGCGCCCAGACGCCCGGCTTCCTGACCCCCTGGCTCGAACTCCCCGGTGCTGCGGACCGCGTCGCCGCGTGGTCCGACGCCATCGGGCTGGACCTCGTCCACTACGGCACACAGGCCGACGCGGACGCCATCCGCGACACCTCGGTGGCTCAGCCGCTGCTGGTCGCGGCCGGAATCCTGTCCGCCTCGGCACTCGGCGCCGTCGCGGACATCGCCCCCGGCGCGGTCGCCGGGCACAGTGTCGGCGAGATCACCGCCGCCGCCTTCGCGGGTGTCCTGGACGACACCGCCGCCCTCACCCTCGTACGCAAGCGGGGTCTGGCCATGGCCGAGGCCGCCGCGATCACCGAGACCGGCATGTCGGCGCTGCTCGGCGGCGACCCGGAGGTCTCCGTCGCGCACCTGGAGAAGCTCGGCCTGACCGCGGCGAACGTCAACGGTGCCGGGCAGATCGTCGCCGCGGGCACGCTGGAGCAGCTCGCCGTGCTGAACGAGGACAAGCCCGAGGGTGTCCGCAAGGTCGTCCCGCTGAAGGTCGCCGGTGCCTTCCACACGCGCCACATGGCCCCCGCGGTCGACACGCTGGCCAAGGCCGCCGCCGACCTGGCACCGGCCGACCCGACCGTGACGTACGTCTCGAACAAGGACGGCAAGGCCGTCGGCACCGGCGCCGAGGTGCTGGAGCGCCTGGTCGGCCAGGTCGCCAACCCGGTGCGCTGGGACCTGTGCATGGAGACGTTCAAGGAGCTCGGCGCCACCGCGTTCATCGAGGTCTCCCCCGGCGGCACGCTGGTCGGCCTCGCCAAGCGCGCGCTGCCCGGTGTGCAGACCCTGGCACTCAAGACCCCCGACGACCTCGACGCTGCTCGCGAGCTCGTCGCCGAGCACAGTGCCTGAACAGGAGCCGAGAGCAATGTCGAAGATCAAGCCCAGCAAGGGCGCTCCGTACGCGCGCATCCTCGGTGTCGGCGGCTACCGCCCCACCCGGGTCGTGCCGAACGAGGTGATCCTCGAGACGATCGACTCGTCCGACGAGTGGATCCGCTCGCGCTCCGGCATCCAGACCCGGCACTGGGCCTCCGACGAGGAGACCGTGGCCGCGATGTCGGTCGAGGCGTCCGGCAAGGCGATCGCGGACGCCGGGATCTCCGCCGAGCAGATCGGCGGCGTGATCGTCTCGACGGTCTCGCACTTCAAGCAGACCCCGGCCGTCGCCACCGAGATCGCCGACAAGCTCGGCACCAACAAGGCCGCCGCCTTCGACATCTCGGCGGGCTGCGCGGGCTTCGGCTACGGCCTGACCCTCGCCCGGGGCATGATCGTCGACGGTTCGGCGGAGTACGTCCTCGTCATCGGCGTGGAGCGGCTGTCCGACCTGACCGACCTGGAGGACCGCGCGACGGCCTTCCTGTTCGGTGACGGCGCGGGCGCGGTCGTCGTGGGCCCGTCCCAGGAACCGCACATCGGTCCGACCGTGTGGGGCTCCGAGGGCGACAAGTCGGACACCATCAAGCAGACCGTACCGTGGAACGAGTACGACAGTTCCGGCAAGTTCCCTGCGATCACGCAGGAGGGCCAGGCGGTGTTCCGCTGGGCCGTGTTCGAGATGGCGAAGGTCGCCCAGCAGGCGCTGGACGCGGCCGGGATCAGCCCGGACGAGCTGGATGTCTTCATTCCCCACCAGGCCAACGAGCGGATCATCGACTCGATGGTGAAGACGCTCAAACTGCCGGAGCACGTCACGGTCGCGCGCGACGTGCGCACCACCGGCAACACGTCGGCCGCCTCGATTCCGCTCGCCATGGAGCGGCTTCTGGCGACCGGTGAGGCGAAGAGCGGTGACACTGCGCTCGTCATCGGATTCGGGGCGGGTCTCGTGTACGCCGCCACTGTCGTTACCCTCCCCTAGGCACTCCGTGCCGGATCACCCGATCCGCTGCGGGAAGCACTGCCAACCCTCTGGAAAAGAAAACGAAGGAGCGCCGAAATGGCCGCCACTCAGGAAGAGATCGTCGCCGGTCTCGCCGACATCGTGAACGAGATCGCCGGCATCCCGGTTGAGGACGTCCAGCTGGACAAGTCCTTCACCGACGACCTGGACGTCGACTCGCTGTCCATGGTCGAGGTCGTCGTCGCCGCCGAAGAGCGCTTCGACGTCAAGATCCCGGACGACGACGTCAAGAACCTCAAGACGGTCGGCGACGCGACCAGCTACATCCTCAAGAACCAGGCCTGAGCCCTGCTTGGGCCGGACGCTGACCGGCCCCGCCACCCGGCGGTGGCGCCGCTTAATCCTCGTACCGTTGGAGAAAGATTTCCCGTGAGCCCGACCAATCGCACCGTGGTCGTCACCGGTATCGGCGCAACCACACCGCTGGGTGGCGACGCAGCCTCTACCTGGGAGGGCCTCGTCGCCGGCAAGTCCGGCGTCAGGCCCCTGGAGCAGGAGTGGGCCGCCGAGCAGGCGGTCCGCATCGCCGCACAGATCGCGGTGGAACCCACCGAGGTCATTCCCCGCCCGCAGGCCCGCCGCCTGGACCGCTCGGCGCAGTTCGCGCTGATCGCGGCCAAGGAGGCCTGGGCCGACGCCGGTTTCGAGGGCAGGGCGGGTGAGGACGGCTCGGTCGGCGAGGTCGACCCCGACCGGCTCGGCGCCGTCATCGCCTCCGGCATCGGCGGTGTGACGACCCTCCTCGACCAGTACGACGTACTCAAGGAGAAGGGCGTCCGCCGCGTCTCCCCGCACACCGTGCCGATGCTGATGCCCAACGGCCCGTCCGCCAACGTGGGGCTGCTCGTCGGCGCCCGCGCGGGCGTGCACACCCCGGTCTCCGCCTGCGCCTCGGGCGCCGAGGCCATCGGCTACGCCATCGAGATGATCCGTACCGGCCGCGCCGACATCGTCGTCGCGGGGGGCACGGAGGCGGCGATCCACCCGCTGCCCATCGCCGCGTTCGGCAACATGATGGCGATGTCCAAGAACAACGAGAACCCCGAGGGCGCCTCGCGTCCCTACGACATCGGCCGTGACGGTTTCGTCCTCGGCGAGGGCGCCGGTGTCGTCGTCCTGGAGTCCGCCGAGCACGCCGCCAAGCGCGGTGCGCGGGTGTACGCCGAGGCCGTCGGGCAGGGCATCTCCGCCGACGGACACGACATCGTGCAGCCGGAGCCCGAGGGCCGCGGTATCTCGCAGGCCCTGCGGCACCTGCTGGACAGCACCGACCTGAACCCGGCGGAGATCGTGCACGTCAACGCGCACGCCACGTCGACGCCTGCCGGTGACATCGCCGAACTCAAGGCGCTGCGGAAGGTGTTCGGCGACGACGCCGACCACATGGCGGTCTCGGCCACCAAGTCGATGACGGGTCACCTGCTGGGTGGCGCGGGCGGCGTGGAGACGGTCGCGACGGTTCTCGCGCTGTACAACCGGATCGCTCCGCCCACCATCAACATCGAGAACCTCGACCCGGAGGCGGAGGCCAACGCCGACGTCGTCCGCGGTGAGGCGCGCAAGCTGCCCGTGGAGGGCCGTATCGCCGCCCTGAACGACTCGTTCGGGTTCGGTGGGCACAACGTGGTACTGGCGTTCCGTACGGTCTGAGAATCGTCTCTGCGCAACGTGAAGGGCCCCCACCGGTCGGTGGGGGCCCTTCACGTGTACGCGAAGTGCTTCAGACGACCTGGTGCAGCCAGCGGACCGGGGCGCCCTCGCCCGCGTACCTGAAGGGCTCCAACTCGTCGTCCCAGGGCTTGCCCAGGAGCCTGGCCAGTTCCGCCTCCAGGTCCGTCTCCCCTCGCTGTGAGCGAGTGAGCGCCGCGCGCAGGCGGTCCTCCGGGATCAGGATGTCGCCGTGGATGCCGGTGACGGCGTGGAAGATACCGAGGTCGGGAGTGCAGCTGTAGCGCTCGCCCTCGGCGGTGGGGCAGGGCTCGGCCGTCACCTCGAAGCGCAGCAGGTGCCAGCCTCTCAGGGCCGACGCGAGCTTCGACGCGGTGCTCGCCTCGCCCTTCCAGGAGAACTCCGAGCGCCAGGTTCCGGGCGCGGCCGGCTGCCGGATCCAGTCGAGGTTGACGCGTGTGCCGAGCACCCCGGCCACGGCCCACTCGACGTGCGGGCACAGCGCGCGCGGCGCGGAGTGCACGTACAGAACTCCACGTGTCGTCACCGGGACCTCCGGGCAGAGCGGGACAAGTCTTGCTGGCTGGCATGGCGGCGATGGCAGGCAGCCACGTTGATGGCGAGGCTACCGTGCGGCGGCGCAAGGAGTGTGACGTACCGTCGGTCCCGGTGCCCCGAAACGCCCGCCATTCACCCGGCAGGACGCCGACAAGGGTCTCGATCGTTCCCTCGCGGCCACGGGAACTCCCGTGCGTTGTTATGAGAGGACCACCGTATGCACGAGATTCATGAGGGGATCACCACGGATGCGCAAGCAGGGCCACCGTTCGCGGGCCGTTGTCGCCGTCCTGACGGCGGCCCTTGTGGGCGTCGCGGGGTGTGACGCCGTCGGGGGCGACTCGGCGGGCCCCAGCCAGAAGGCGAAGCCCTCGCCGAAGCCCACCCCCGCGTGGGACAGCAGCCCGGGTTCGGTGGCCGCCGTGGGCGACTCCATCACCCGCGGCTTCGACGCGTGCGGCATCCTGACGGACTGCCCCGACGTGTCCTGGGCGACCGGGAGCAGCGCGCAGGTCGACTCGCTGGCCGTGCGGCTGCTGGGGAAGGCGAAGGCGGCCGGGCACAGCTGGAACTACGCGGTGTCCGGGGCGCGGATGGCCGACCTGTCCACGCAGATGGCCCAGGCTGCCGCGCGGGCGCCGGAACTGGTGACGGTGATGGCGGGCGCCAACGACGCCTGCCGTGACTCCACGGCGGCGATGACGCCGGTGGCCGACTTCCGCGCCGACTTCGAGGACGCGCTGAGCGTGCTGCGCCAGAAGGCGCCCAAGGCGCAGGTGTACGTGGCGAGCGTGCCGAACCTGAAGCGGCTGTGGTCCCAGGGGCGCACCAACCCGATGGGCAAGCAGGTGTGGAAGCTGGGGGTGTGCCCGTCGATGCTGGCCGACGCGGACGCCGTGGACGCGGCGGCGACCCGGCGGCGCGACACCGTGCAGAAACGGGTGGAGGAGTACAACGCCGTGCTGAAGGAGGTGTGCGCGCAGGACGCGCACTGCCGTTACGACGGGGGCGCGGTGTACGCCTACCGGTTCGGCACCGCCCAGCTCAGCCACTGGGACTGGTTCCATCCGAGTGTGGACGGTCAGGCGAGGCTGGCGGAGATCGCATACCGCAAGGTCAGGTCCGTGACCTAAAGTTCCGCACATGAACGAACTCTTCGCCACACTTCCCGACGGCACCGCGGTCCACCGCTGGACCCTGGAGCGCGTGGGCGTCCGGGTGCGGATCCTGTCGTACGGCGGGATCGTGCAGTCCGTCGAGGTGCCGGACCGGGACGGGCGCACCGCGGACGTGGTGCTGGGGTTCGCCGGTCTGGACGGGTATCTGGAGCACTCGGGGCCGTATCTCGGGGCGTTCGTCGGCCGGTACGCGAACCGGATCGCGGGCGGCCGTTTCGAGCTGGACGGGCTGACGTACGCCCTTGCGCCCAACAACGCGCCCAACTCCCTGCACGGTGGCGAGAACGGCTTCGACAAGCGGGTGTGGGACATGGCACCGGCCGGGGAGCACGGGGTGCGGCTGAGCCGGGTCAGCGCGCACGGTGAGGAGGGGTTCCCGGGGCGCCTGGAGGTCTCCGCGACCTACAGCCTGGACGGGTCGGGTGCGCTGCGGATCGCCTACGAGGCGGTCACCGACGCGCCGACCATCGTGAACCTGACCAACCACAGCTACTTCAACCTGGCCGGTTCCGGGAACGCGGGCGGGCACGAACTGCGCGTCGCCGCCTCCCGGTTCACCCCCGTCGACGCGGATCTGATCCCGACGGGCGTGGCGGAGGTCGCGGACACCCGGTTCGACTTCCGCGAGGCGCGCAAGGTCGGCGCGGGTTACGACCACAACTTCGTGCTCGACAAGGGGATCACCGGGGACGCCGTCGAGGTCGCCGAGTTGTTCGACCCCTCGTCCGGCCGGGTGCTGACGGTGGCGACCACCGAGCCGGGGCTCCAGCTGTACACCGCGGACCATCTGCCCGAACCGTTCGCGCCCGGCGACGGCATCGCGCTGGAGACCCAGCACTTCCCCGACTCCCCTAACCGGCCGGAGTTCCCGAGCACGGTGCTGCGGCCGGGAGAGACCTACCGCTCCCAGACCGTCTACGGGTTCACGAGCCGCTAGACACGGACGAGCCCCGGCCCAGGGGTCAGGTCCCGGGCCGGGGCTGCTTGTGCGAGGGCCGTGCCCTCTGGGATCAGACGTTAATCGTCGCGGTGACCCGGCGGTCCTCGATCGAGCTACCCACCTGGATTTCGTACGAACCCTTCACATGCGTCCACGTCGAGGTCTTGTCGTCCCAGATCTCGAAGGCCCTGCGCGGCAGCCGTACGGTGACCTCGACGCGCTCGCCCGGGCCGGCCTCGGCTCCGGCGAATCCGGCGAGCCTGCGGGCGGGGCGCTCGGCGTCGGGCTCGGCGGGCGCCAGGTAGACCTGGACGACCTCGCGGCCGGCGCGGGTGCCGGAGTTGCGCAGCCGGACCCGGACGGTGGTGCCCTGGACCTCGACGGACTCGTAGGTCCAGTCGGTGTAGCCGAGGCCGTGGCCGAAGGGGTAGGCCGGGGTGCGGCCCGCCTTCTCCCAGGCCGTGTACCCGATGAACACGCCCTCGTCGTAGGGGAGTTCACCGTCGGCGGGGACGACCCTGGTGACCGGGGCGGCGGCCAGGGTGCCCCAGGTGGTGGGCAGTCGGCCGCCGGGCTCGCGGGCGCCGGTCAGCACGTCGGCGAGGGCGGCGCCGCCCTCCTGGCCGGGGAACCAGCTGAGCAGGACGGCGGCGACGTCCTCGCGCCAGGGCAGTTCCACCGGGGAACCGGAGTTGACGATGACGACGGTGTTCGGGTTGGCGGCGGCGACCGCGCGGACCAGGTCGTCCTGGCGGCCCGGAAGGGCCAGGTCCCGGCGGTCGAAGCCCTCGGACTCGACGCGGTCGGTGGTGGCGACCACGACGACGGCCGTGTCGGCGTTCCGTGCCGCCTCGACGGCCTCGGTGATCAGCTCGTCGGGGTCGCGCTGCGGGTCCTGGTGGGCGAGGGAGAACCCGACGACCTTCATCGGGACGTCCTCGGGCAGGACGACGGTGTGGGTCAGGGACACGTCGACCGGCTCGCCCGCGGTCAGGTCGACGCGGGCGCGGGGTTCGGGGGCGCCGAAGAAGGAGACGAAGGGGTCGTCCTTGTCGGTGCGCTGGACGTCGTCGTAGTACGTGGTGCCGTCGACGGCCAGCCTGAAGGCGCCGAGTCCCTTGATGCCGAAGGTGTGGGTGCCGGTCTCGCGAGGGATGAAGGCGCCGGTGAGTTCCACGGTGTGCAGGCGGTCGTGGGTGACGCCCTCGGGGAGGTCCGAGCCCATCCACTGGATCTGGCCGTTGGGTGCGGAGCGGGTGCCGATCACGGTTCCGTCGGCGTCGCGGCAGACCGCTTCGAGGGTGAACCCCTTGTCGGCGACGGCGAGTTCGGTGGTGGGGTCGGCGCCGACGGCGTAGCTGAGGGTGCCCTCGGGCAGGGCCGCGGTGAGGCCGTCGAGCGGGGAGACGATCCGGTCCGGGAAGACGGTGGCGGAGCCGCCGCCGAGGACCCGGGCGTCGCGGGCGGCGGCACCGATGAGGGCGACGGTGCCCGCCTTCAGCGGAAGCGCGCCCTGGTTTCGGACCAGCACGAAGGAGCGGCGGGCGATCTCGCGGGCCAGCCCGATGCCGTCGACGGTCTCCGGGAGTTCGGTGACGACGGGTTCGGCGCCGTCCAGGATGCCGACGCGGGTGGCGAGCCGCAGCACGTTGCGTACGGCGGTGTCGACCGTGGCCTCCTCGACCCGGCCGTCCCGCACGGCCTGCGCGAGGGCCTCGCCGTAGACGGTCGTCGGGCCGGGCATGGCGACGTCGAGACCGCCCTCGATGGCGTCCTTGGTGGAGCGGGCGGCCATCCAGTCGGAGACGTTGTAGCCGTCGAAGCCCCATTCGCCGCGTAGGACCTCGTTCACGAGGTGGTGGTGCTCGGTCATCGTCGTGCCGTTGACCGTGTTGTAGGCGGTCATGATGCCCCATGGGTGGGCGTTCTCGACGATGTGCTCGAAGGGGGCCAGGTACAGCTCGCGCAGGGCGCGTTCGGAGACCAGGTTGTTCACCGTGAAGCGGTCGGTCTCGGCGTCGTTGGCGACGAAGTGCTTGACGGTGGTGCCGACGCCGCCCTCCTGTACGCCGGTCACGTACCCGGCGCCGATCCGTCCCGTCAGGTAGGGGTCCTCGCTGTAGGCCTCGAAGTGGCGGCCGCCGAGCGGTGAGCGGTGGAGGTTGACGGTGGGGGCGAGCAGCACGTGCACGCCCTTGCGGCGGGCCTCCTGGGCGAGCAGTACTCCTGCCCTGCGGGCGAGTTCGGGGTCCCAGGCGGCGGCGAGCGCGGTCGGGGAGGGCAGGGCGATCGACGGGTCGTCGGCGCTCCAGCGCACACCCCGGACGCCGATCGGGCCGTCGGACATCACGAGGGAGGCCAGGCCGATCTCGGGGAGCGCGGGCAGGGTCCACATGTCCTGGCCGGCCAGCAGCCGGGCCTTGGCGTCCAGGTCGAGCCGGGCCAGCGCCGCCTCGACGGCCGCCTCGCGGGCCTGGTCGGCGGGGGTGGTGGTCCCCTCTGGTCCTTCGGCTGCCTCGGGTGCCGCGGGTGCCGCCATGGCGGTGCCTCCTCGTTGACGTCCGTCCGGTCCCCACATCGTGCATCGTCTACCTGGCGAACGGTAGGTTTCGTGATCCTGCCGTTACATTCGGGTGGCGGGCATGCCGTACGGTGACGCCATGAACGCCAGGGCCAGAAGCGAGGAGCGCCGGGCGGAGATCGTCCGGGCGGCCCTGGAGGTCATCGCCGAGCGCGGCTACCGGGGCGCGAGCCTGGCCGCGGTGGCCGAGCGGGTCGGGCTGACCCAGCAGGGGCTGCTGCACCACTTCCCGACGAAGGACGCGCTGCTGGTCGCGGTGCTGGAGGAGCGGGACCGGTGGGACGCCGTCCCGAACGGCAGCTGGCGGGTCGATCTGCTCGCCTCGCTCGTCGAGTACAACGCCATGCGGCCCGGTGTCATCCAGACCTTCTCGGCGCTGCTCGGCGAGAGCGTGACGGAGGGGCATCCCGCCCGGGAGTACTTCACCGGCCGCTACACCCGGGTGCGCGCGTCGATGGTGACGGCCCTGCGCTCCGAGTACGGCGACCGACTCCCGAACGGCCTCACTCCGGAACGCACCGCGCCCCTGCTCGTGGCCGTGATGGACGGCCTCCAGTACCAGTGGCTGCTGGACCCGGAGTCGGTGGACATGCCGGGGGCGTTCCGGGACTTCCTCGCGCTGCTGGGCGAGCCGGTGGACTGACCGGGCGGATCCGTGGGCGATGAGCCCGGTCCGCGACCGGCGAGGAACTCCCTTCGTACGGCGCCGTATTGCTGCAGTCCGCCCCCTATGGCGTAGACCACTTCCGTCACGCGATACTGCCGTCGTCGGTACCACTCACTCGCGGCCCCACAGCGACGGAAGGAACTGAACTCCCTTGAGATCCCCACGTGTTCGGATCGGCATCCTGGGACTGACCGTTCTGGCGGGCCTGGCGGTCCCCGTGAGCCCGGCGGTGGCCGAGGCCGCGCCCTCGCCCACGGTGGAGGAGCAGCGGCTGGACGGGGCGGTGCCGCGGGAGATCCTGGAGCGGTCCGGGTTCGACGCCGTACCGCTGCGCTTCACCCGGGCGCTGGGGGCGACGCGCTCCTACGCCGAGGCGCGGAAGGTGGTCGTGGGGCAGGGGTCCGCGTTGTGGCGGCGGGCCGTCGACCGGGCCCAGGGGCGGGGACCGGCCGGCGGGGACCTGAGCCGCGACGACGACCGGCCGTTGTACTGGGCCCGGTTGGGGATGACCCGTGAAGTGCGGACCTGGGAACCGGCGTTCGGGCTGTCGGACGGGCAACGGAACGCCCTGCTCGGCGAGTTGGAGCGGACCTCGCGAGGGCAGACCGCCGTGCGGTATCCGGCCGGCAAGCGGCTGAAGCGGGTGCTCGTCACCGGGTTCGACCCGTTCACCCTGGACCGGGACATACGGATCTCCAATCCGTCCGGGGCGACCGCGCTGGCGCTGGACGGCACGGTGATCCGGACCGCCGACGGGCCGGCGCGGGTGGAGACCGTCGTCTTCCCGGTGCGGTGGCAGGACTTCACGGACAGGACCGTGGAGCGGGCGCTGCGGCCGTATCTGAGGAAGGTGGACCTCTTCACGACCGTGAGCCAGGGGCGGGTGGGGCGGTTCGACATCGAGCGCACCAACGGGGCCTGGCGGGGCGGGTTCCCGGACAACGACACCATCGGGGTGACCGGCACCGTCCCGGTCGCCGATCCGGCCTCGCAACCGCAGTGGACCACGACGACGCTGCCGTACAAGGCGATCGTGGACGCGGACACCGGGCGCTTCCCGGTCTACGACCACACCGCGGTGACCGAGATCCCGGCGGGCGGCACGGGGCCCGTGGTGCGGGCGGACGGACCCACCCCGGGGTCCACGGCCCGGGCCGGAGGGGGCGGCGACTACCTCTCCAACGAGATCGCCTACCGGGCCACGCTGCTCCGGGACCGGCTGGGGCTGCACGACACCCTGCCGGGCGGCCATGTGCACACGCCTGTGCTGGAGTTCGGGGCCGGGAACACCACCGAGGTCACCGATCCCGACTTCGTGCAGAACCGGCTGGACATCATCGCGCAGGTGCGGGCGATCGTGGTGGTGGCGGCGGGGGCGTAGGGCTTTCGGGGCGGGTGGGCCACTTCAGGAGGGCCGCCGTCTCGGTGAAGTCCAGACGGCGGTAGAAGTCGGCGGCCCTGCGCGTCGGCACGGTGACCTCCACGTCGCCCGCCTGCCGCGCACGGGCCTGGACCGCGCGGACGAGCCGGGAGCCGGTGCCCCGGCCGCGCCGCGACGGGGTCACGGCGAGTTCCAGGAGTTCGAGCACGGTACCGCCCGCGAACAGGGTGGGCATCCTGGCCGCGTAGGCGTATCCGACGACCCGTGTCTCCTGCTCGGCGACCGGGAACTCCGCACGGTTCTCCGCGGCCGCGCGCAGGACCTGGGGGAAGGTGACGGTCACGAAGCGGGCGTGGTCGGGACGGTAGGTGGTGGCGAAGCCGCTGAGGAGCCGGAAGACGGCCTCCGCGTCCGCGGTGGTCGCCGGGCGGACCGTCACCTCAGGGTCCGAGCTCACCGGACACCCGCTCCTCGTCGTCCTCGTTGTCGTCGCTGTCGTCGTCCCGGGTCTCCTCGCCCAGCAGTTCCCGCGCCATCAGCGTCGCCCCCGCCACCGCGCCCGGCATCAGGAACACCGCGACGAAGGGGACCACGAATGCCAGGGCGAGCGGGGTGCCGAAGCCCCAGATGAGGGTCTTGCGGGAGCGCAGGAGGGCGAGGCGGGCGCGGAGTTCGACGCCTCGGCGCTGGAGCGCCACCCCGGTGAGTTCCTCGGTGAGGAAGAAGCCCGTCACGAAGAAGCCGACCACCGGGACCACGGTCTGGCCGACGAGGGGGACGAAGCCGAGGGCGAACAGCAGGACGGCCCACAGCAGGGCGCGGACGAGGATACGGAGGCTGTCCCGCGCCGAGATCAGCAGCTCGCGCCAGAGGGGGAGGCCGGACTCGGGGGCCGTGCCGTCCGGGGAGACGTCCCGGTCGACCTTCTCGGAGAGGCTCTCGTAGAAGGGCTGGCCGACGAGGAGGGTGACCGCTGTGAAGGTCAGCACCGCGAGGAGCAGGGCGAGGGCGAACAGGATCGCCGTGAGGAAACCGCGGAACAGGCCCTGCCAGGGGCTCGACCAGTCGTCGGCGAACGGCGTCGCCCAGGACACCGAGTCCTCGCCCCAGGTGGCCAGCGCGACCAGCGCCGCCACGTACAGCACCAGGGTTATCAGACCCGGGATCAGGCCGAAGCCGTACTGCTTGCCGTGCCGGGCCACCCAGCGCTGGCCCTTCAGGAGATAGTGGAAGCCCGCCCCGAGATCACGCATGGCCAGAACCCTATCGGGTGCCGTTCACGCCGGGGATACGGCCACCACCACCCCCTGCTGCGCCGCCGGGGACACCGCCGCGGACACCCTGACCGCCACCGCCCGGGCCACGCTGCCCGTACGTGAGGCGGCGGCCATCAGCGCAGGCTGGAGGCGTTCCAGGCCGGTCACGAACAGTTCCTCGCCGGCGATCAGCACCGGCCGGGCCGCCTTCGCGGTCGCCGCCGCCGCGTCCGTGAGGTCGGCGAGCGGCGGGAGCGTCGCGCGTACGACCCCGGCGCCGACGGCGGCCGCCCGTTCGGCCAGGGCCACCTGGAGGGGTGTCAGCGGGGTCGACGCGGCCGTCAACGCGTCGGCGACACGGCGGAGTTCGGGCGTCGAGTCACGCAGTACGTCGGCCGCCGCCCGGATCAGCGGGGTCAGGGCCAGCAGGGCGCCCGCGACCACGCCCGCCGCCACGGGGAGCAGGGGGGAGGCCGACTCCACCAGGTCGCCGAGCGCCGTCGCGAACTCCTCGACCGCCGGTTCCACCGCGTCCAGGACGGGCAGCAGGCTGTCGCCGAGCGCCGCGAGGAGCACCTGCGCCGGTTCGCTTACCGGATGCACTGCGAGCGGGGCGCCCGCGGTGCCGAGCCGGGTGAGGGTGTCGACGATCCGGTAGAACGCCTCCTGGGCCTGCGGGGACGCGCTCGCCTCGGCCAGTTCCGCCGTCGTCTCGCGCAGGACGCGCAGCGCCTCGGCGCCCGAACCGTCCCTCGGGTCGAGGGTGTTGATCGCGATCCTGGTGATGTTTTGGGCCGTGTCGAGGAGTTGGCCGGTGATGTCGGTGGTGTTCCGTGCCATGCGCAGCACGTCGTCCCTGCTGGGGAGCGAAGGGATCGTTGCCATGAGCATCTCCTGTGGGACTCGCGCGCCACCCGCTTCCGCTGCCCTCAGCATGCCCCGTCCGGTGGGCACGGGATGCGCCATCCGGGGTATCCGCGCCGCGGGCTCCCTCCGGTTGCGGTTGAGTCGAACAGGTACATCTCGCCGTACCGATCTCAGGAAGCTCCGGAGGAGGTACGCGTGCCCATCACAAGAACCGGTTCTGCGAGGCCCGTCCTGCTCATCACCCCCACCGGCACGCTGCCGTCCGCCCCGAACAACCGAACAACGCGGCCGGGGACCGCGGGTTCGTCGGGCCGGGGCGCGTGGAGCGGTCTACGCCACCGGGAACTCGTCTGTCTCCGGGCGCCGGCGGCCCCTGCCCCTCTCGCGGGATCACCCGAAGGGGGAAGTTCGCCCAGGTCGGACGGGCATTGTTCACCATGGCACACACGAGCAGCGGCTGAGGTTGAGGAGAGCGGATGACGCAGGAGATCCACGGCACGGTCGCGGACGGCTTCGAGGCGGTGCGTGAGGAGTTCGCCGCGTCCGTGGCGCGCGAGCGGCCCGACTACGAAGGGCAGTTGAGCGCGTACGTCCATGGCCGGCAGGTCGTCGACCTGTGGGCCGGTGAAGGGGTCGGGCCCGACTCCCTCTACGGCGTGTTCTCGTCGACCAAGGGTGCCGCCCATCTGGTGGTCGCGCTCCTCGTCCAGGAGGGCACGCTGGAGCCGGACCGCAAAGTCACCTACTACTGGCCGGAGTTCGGGGCCGAGGGCAAGGGCCAGCTCACCCTGCGCGAGCTGCTGTCGCACCGGGCCGGAGTGGTCGGCCTGGACGACGGGTTCACCGCGCAGGAGCTGGCGGACGACCGGGCGATGGCGGAACGGCTCGCCGACCAGAAGCCGTTCTGGCGTCCGGGCACGGCCTTCGGCTATCACGCGCTCGTCATCGGGGCGCTCAGCGGTGAGATCGTGCGGCGCGCGACGGGCCGTACGCTCCAGGAGGTCTACGAGGAGCGGATCCGCGCCCCGTACGCACTGGACTTCCATCTGGGCCTGCCCGCGTCCCTGGAACCCCGGTACCGCTCCGTGCAGCCGATGACGCCGACGGCCGAACAGCAGGCGCTGCTCGACGCGGCACCGAGGGCACCGCACAGCCTGCACGCGATCGCCTTCAACCAGCAGGTGCCCGACCCGGGGGATCTGATGGCCTACGCCAACTCCCGTGCCGTGCGCGCGAAGGGCCCGGCGTCGGCGGGTGGAGTGGCGTCCGCCCGCGGCCTGGCCGGCATGTACGCGGCGGCGATCAGCGAACGGTGCGACCGTCCGCCCCTGTTGAAGCCCGACACGATCGCCGAGGTCGGCCAGATCCACTCCGTCGGCTACGACCTCGTCGCCCGGGCCCACAAGTCCTACGGCCTGGGCTTCCAGGCCACGGCCGACATGTGGCACCCGTTCCTGGGCGCCGGCGCCTTCGGCCACAGCGGTGCGGGCGGCTCCCAGGCCTTCGCCGACCCCCGCAGCGGTCTGGCCTACGGCTACACCCGCCGCCGGATGGCCTTCCCGGGAGGGGCGGCACCGGAGAACGAGCGGCTGGTGAGGGCCGTTCACCGGGCGGCGCTCACCGTGTGACGGAGCGGAGGCCGCACCCCACGTCCAGGGGTACGGCCTCCGCCCGCGCACGGCCGACGGGCTTTGCCGGGCGTGCGTCACGCGGACAGTCCCGCGCTACAGCTTGACGATCATCTTCCCGGTGTTGTCGCCCCGCAGGACCCCGAGGAACGCCTCCAGATTGTTCTCGATGCCCTCGACGACCGTCTCGCGGTACTTGAGCTGCCCGGACGCCACCCACGGACCGACCTCGGAGACGAACTCCGGCTGGAGGTCGTAGTGGTCGCCGACCAGGAAGCCCTCGATACGGCCGCGGGTCTGGATCAGACGGGCGAGGTTGCGCGGGCCGGGAGCTGCCTCGGTGTTGTTGTAGACCGAGATCATGCCGCAGACCGCGATACGGCCACCTTGGTTGAGGGAGCCGATGGCGGCCTCCAGGTGGTCACCGCCGACGTTGTCGAAGTAGACGTCGATCCCGTCCGGGGCGGCCTCGCGCAGCTGGTCGCTGACCTTGCCGTTCTTGTAGTTGAAGGCCGCGTCGAAGCCGTACTCCTCGACGAGCAGCTTGACCTTGTCGTCGGAACCGGCGGAGCCGATCACCCGGGAGGCGCCCTTGAGCTTGGCGATCTGGCCGACCTGGCCGCCGACGGCACCCGCGGCGCCGGACACGAAGACCGAGTCGCCCTCCTTGAAGGACGCGGTGCGCAGGAGACCCGCGTAGGCGGTGAGGCCGGTCATGCCGAGGACGCCGAGGTACGTCGACAGCGGCGCGGCGTCCGCGTCCACCTTGACGGCGCTCTCGGCGCGTACGGCCGCGTACTCGCGCCAGCCGAGGAAGTGCAGGACGTGGTCGCCGACGGCGATGCCCTCGACGTCGGACTCGATGACCTCGCCGACCGCGCCGCCCTGCATGACCTTGCCGAGCTCGAAGGGCTCGGCGTACGACTTCGCGGCGCTCATGCGGCCGCGCATGTAGGGGTCGACCGAGAGGTACTTGTTCCGGACGAGCACCTGGCCCTCACCGGGGGTCGGGACCTCGGCTTCGACCAGGGCGAAGTCCTCGGGCTTCGGTACGCCCACCGGGCGGGAGGTGAGGTGCCATTCGCGGTTGATCATGATGCCAGGACCTTTCCATTTACTTCAGTACCTGAAACAACCATGCCTCTGAATATTTCATGATGTCAAGTAACGCGGTATTCTGGAGCGCATGTCCACTCCTGATCCGACCCGACCCGACCCGCTGGCCATGGAGGTCGTCGAGCTGATCGGCGACGTGGTGGCCCGTTTCTACTCGGACTACGAGGACGCGGCCGCGGAGCACGCGCTCACCGGGGCGCAGGCGCGGCTGCTGAGTCTGCTGTCCCGGGAGCCGCTGCCCATGCGCAAGCTGGCCCAGAAACTGAAGTGCGAGCCGTCGAACGTCACCGGGATCGTGGACCGGCTCGAAGCGCGGGCACTGGTGGAACGGCGCCCCGATCCGGCGGACCGGCGGGTCAAGGTCGCGGCGGCCACGGAGGAGGGGCGCCGGGTGGCACGGGAACTGCGGGAGGGACTGCGCTTCGCGCGCGAGCCGCTGGCCGGGTTGTCGCAGGGAGAACGGGAGTCCCTGCGGGACATGCTGCGCCGGATGGTGGAGGCGTAGGCCCCCGGGGCGGCCGCGGGAGCGTTGTGGCCGGTCGCGCAGTTCCCCGCGCCCCTGGGTGGGTGTGGGCGGGCGTGTTATGAGGCCGCGGGAGCATCGTGGCCGGGCGCGCAGTTCCCCGCGCCCCTGGGTGGGTGCGGCGGAGCACGTCATGAGGCCGCGGGAGCATCGTGGCCGGTCGCGCAGTTCCTCGCGCCCCTGGGTGGGTGTGTCGCGCGGTTTCTCTTGCAGCTGGGGTGGGTGTGCCTGGTTAGGGGCGCGGGGAACTGCGCGATCAGCCCCCGCCGGGCCGCGCCGACCTCACCGCCGGCGGAGCCTCTACGTGCACCACCACAAGAAGCGTGAGCACTCCGACTCCGAGGGTGCCGGCGTCGGGTTCGCGGTGGTCGGGTCGGCGGACGGGGCCGGGGCGCCGCCCGTGGCCGTGGCCGTCGGGGTGGCTCCCGGCGCCGGGGCCGACGCCGACTGGGCCGACTTCTCCGCGTCCTTGACCTTGTGGTCCTCGTCCTTCGACACCGAGGCCGACGGGGAGGCGGAGTCCGTCGGGGTGGGCGAGGGCGAAGGAACGGTTGCGATGGAGCGGGCGTCCGCCGAGTCCGACGCGCTCGCCTCCGGGGAGGCCCCGCCCTCGGCGGACTCCCCGCCCGCCGCGGCCGGCCTGGAGGAGGAACCCGGGGCGTCCATGCCCAGCTCGGCGAGGCTCAGACCACCGGCGGCGAGTACGAAGCCCGCGACGACCAACAGGGTCCGGCGGCGGCGCCGACGGTGAGCCGCGGCCTTGCGGTCGCGGCGACTCGCCCCGCCCTCGGCGGCGTCGGGGCCCTCGTCGTCGTACTCGTCGTCACGGCCTTGGCTCCCGGCATCAGCGCCCGCACGGTCGGTACGGCCTCGCGCACGTCGCCGCGACGCCCGTCCGCCGGTCGGCTCCGCCACCTCGGCCGGGCCGTCACTCGTGTCGGACCGGTCGTCCGCGTCGGTGTCCACGGCGTACGCCTCGGGCGCCTCGGCGCCGTACACGTCGTACGCGGGTATGTACGGCTGGGCCGGATACGCGCGTAGCGCCTCGATCGAGGTGCCGCACCCCGGGCAGGCGAGGGCGCCGTTGAGGTGCCGTCGGCACGGGTTGCAGAAGTCCATGACGCGGGAAGATTAAGGGTCCTGTGAGCAGGATTTCCGAGAACTTCCGTGAAGATTGTGTGCGGACCGCCGTTTCGGCGCGACGGATTGCGGATGATCCACCCCATCGCGCCGAAACCGACGTCCGTCCAGCTCGGCTCAGGTCTTCTTACGGGCCGTCATGGCGCGTTGGACCAGGATGAACGCGCAGAGCAGCACTCCGGTTGCGATCTTCGTCCACCAGGAGCTGAGCGTGCCCTCGAACTGGATGATGCTCTTGATCAGGCCCAGGACGAGGACGCCGAAGAGGGTGCCCAGGACGTAGCCGGAGCCACCCGTCAGCAGCGTGCCGCCGATGACCACCGCGGCGATCGCGTCGAGTTCCATGCCCACGGCGTGCAGCGGGTCACCGGACTGGATGTAGAGCATGAAGAGGAGTCCGGCGAGCGCGGAGCAGAAGCCGCTCATCGTGTAGACCGCGATCTTCGTACCGCCCAGCGGGAGGCCCATCAGCAGGGCCGACTGCTCGTTGCCGCCGATGGCGTACACCCGGCGCCCGAAGCGCGTGTAGTGCAGGACGTAGAAGGCGACGCCCAGGACGACCAGAGCCACGACGGCACCGATCGACAGGTCCCCCAGGCCCAGCGGCACCCGTGTCTCGGCCAGCGTGCTCACGGCCGAGTCGGTGATGGCGATCGACTCCTTGCTGATGACCAGGCACAGGCCCCGGAAGAGGAAGAGGCCGGCGAGCGTCACGATGAAGGGCTGGATCTCGAAGTTGTGGATCACGTAGCCCATGAGGAAGCCGCCGAACGCGCCGACGCCCAGGGAGATGGGCACGACGAGCAGCAGGGGCAGCCCCACGTCCTCCACCAGCCAGGCCGTGAGCATGGTGGTGAAGCCGATCACGGAACCCACGGACAGGTCGATTCCGCCGGACATGATGACGAAGGTGGCACCGACGGCGGCGACCAGCAGATAGCTGTTGTCGATGAACAGGTTGAGGAACACCTGCGGTTCGCCGAAGCCGTAGTTCTGGTAGCGGCTGAGGCCGACGACGTACATCACGAGGAACAGGCCGGCCGTGACCAGGACGGGCAGCCGCCGGTCGCCCAGCAGGCTCGCGGACCTGGACGGGGTACGGCTCTCCGGGGTCGTGGGAGTCCGGGTGGTCGCACTCATCACGACACCTCCATCTTGGGAGCGGGCTCGGCCACCGCGGCGGGTTCGGCCGGGGCGGCGGACCGGGCGCGGGCGCCGAAGACCTTGGCGCGGAACTTCGGGGACTGCAGCAGGCAGACGACGATGACCACGGCGGCCTTGAAGACCAGGTTGGTCTGGGTCGGTACGCCGATGGTGTAGATCGTGGTGGTCAGGGTCTGGATGACGAGGGCGCCGATCACCGTGCCGCCGATGGAGAACCGGCCGCCCAGCAGCGAGGTGCCGCCGATCACCACGGAGAGGATCGCGTCGAGCTCGATCCACAGGCCGGCGTTGTTGCCGTCCGCGGCCGAGGTGTTGGAGCTGATCATCAGGCCCGCGATACCGGCGCACAGGGCGCAGAACACGTACACCATGATCTTGATGCGGCGGGACCTGATGCCCACCAGACGGCTGGCCTCGGCGTTGCCGCCGACCGCCTCGACGAGCAGGCCGAGGGCCGTACGGCGGGTCAGCGCCACGGTGACGGCCACGACGGCCGCCACCACGAAGATGGAGAAGGGCAGGGTCAGCCAGTAGCCGCCGCCGATCAGCTGGTACGGGTCGCTGTTGATGGTGATGATCTGGCCGTCGGTGATCAGCTGGGCCACGCCTCGGCCCGCGACCATGATGATCAGGGTCGCGATGATGGGCTGGATACCCATCCGGGCGACGAGGAAGCCGTTCCACAGGCCGCACACGACCGCCGCGACCAGGCCGAGGCCCATCGCGAGCAGCACGCCGGACAGGGCGCCCTGGTCGGCCTGGTCGCTGATGTACGAGCAGGTCAGGGCCCCGGTGATGGCTACCACGGCGCCGACGGAGAGGTCGATGCCGCCGGTGGCTATGACCAGGGTCATGCCGACCGCCACCAGGATGAGGGGCGAGCCGAACAGCACGATCGAGACGAGGCTGCCGTAGAGGTGGCCGTTCGTCATGTGGATCGCGAAGAAGTCGGGCGTGAAGGGGACGTTGACGAGCAGCAGGGCGATCAGGACCGCGACCGGCCAGAAGAGGTGATGGCGCGTCAGTGCTCGCCAGCGGGAGTCGGTGGTCACTGGTGTTCTCCGCTCGCGATGGTCTCGAGGATCTTGCTGGTGGTGATCTCGGGCCCGTTGGTGAGCTGCGCCACCAGCTTGCGGTCGCGCAGCACTCCGATGGTGTGGCTGAGCCGGAGCACCTCCTCCAGTTCGGCCGCGATGTACAGCACGGACATGCCGTCCTCGGAGAGGGAGACGACCAGCTTCTGGATCTCCGTCTTGGCGCCGATGTCGATGCCGCGGGTCGGCTCGTCCAGGATGAGCAGCTTCGGCTGGGTGATCAGCCAGCGGGCGAGGAGCACCTTCTGCTGGTTTCCGCCGCTCAACTGGCCCACGCGGGCTTCGGGGTTGGCGGGCCGGATGTCCAGTGCCTTGATGTACTTGGCGACGAGTTCGTCGCGCTGGGCGGCCGGAACGGGCCGGGTCCAGCCGCGGGCCGCCTGGAGCGCGAGGATGATGTTCTCCCGCACGGTCAGGTCGGGGACCAGGCCCTCGGTCTTGCGGTTCTCCGAGCAGAACGCGATTCCGGCGCCGATGGCGTCGTTGGGGGCGCTCAGCGAGACCGCCTCGCCGCCGACGGTCACCGTGCCGCTGTCCGGCTGGTCTGCGCCGAAGAGCAGCCGGGCCAGTTCGGTACGGCCGGAGCCGAGCAGGCCGGCGAGGCCCACGACCTCGCCCTTCTTGATCTCCAGGTCGAAGGGGGCGATACCGCCGTTCCTGCCGAGGCCTTCCGCCTTCAGCAGCTCCTCACCGACGTCCGCGTGCAGTTGCTGGTCGTGGAGCTCCTCCAGCTGGTCAAGGGCCTTGCCGATCATCAGCTCGATCAGCCCGACCTGGTCGAGGTCGCGGACCAGGTGTTCGCCGACCAGGGTGCCGTTGCGCAGGACGGTCATCCGGTCACAGACCTCGTAGATCTGGTCGAGGAAGTGCGACACGAACAGGATCGCGACGCCCTCGTCCCTCAACTGCCGCATGAGACGGAACAGTTCGAGGACCTCGTCGCGGTCGAGGCTTGACGTCGGTTCGTCCAGGACCAGCACCTTGGTGCCGGAGCCCTCGCCGTCGCTGTCGCCGGTGCCCACCGACCGCACGATCGCGACCAGTTGCTGCACGGCCAGCGGGTACGCGGACAGCGGCGCGGTGACGTCGATGTCGAGGCCGAGGCGGTCGACGAGCTTCGCCGCCTCGCTGCGCATGCGCTTCCACTGGATGCGGCCCGCGCGGGTCGGTTCACGTCCGATGAAGATGTTCTCCGCCACCGACAGGTTGGGGCAGAGGTTGACCTCCTGGTAGACCGTGCTGATGCCGGCCTGCTGCGCCTGCAGCGGGCTGCCGATCCGCACGGACTTCCCGTCGAGGGTGATGGTGCCGCCGTCCAGGGTGTACACCCCGGTCAGCACCTTGATCAGGGTGGACTTCCCGGCTCCGTTCTCGCCCATCAGAGCGTGTATCTCGCCGGGGAAGAGCCGGAAGTCGACGCCCGACAGAGCCCTTACCCCCGGAAACTCTTTGACTATGCCCGTCATCTCCAGGACGGGCTGCGGCTCTGCCATGGCAGCGCTCCTCGTGGGATCGGTTCGGGCCCGCTGCGGGCCCGGCCCGCGGGGAGCCCGTCCGGCCGAGGTGTGCTCGGCCGGCCCGTGGCTCCCCGCCGGTGGGTGCGGTCGGTCAGTACTTGCGGGTCGGGAGCGCGGCCTTGGCCTGGTCCTGCATGAAGTCGCCCTCCTTGGTCTTGATCCAGCGCTCGACCGAGCCGCCGTCGTGGACCGTCTTCACGACCTCCATCAGCTGGGGGCCGAGCAGCGGGTTGCACTCCACGATGGCGTTGATCTTGCCCTCGGACATGGCGACGAAGCCGTCCTTCACGCCGTCGATCGAGACGATCAGGATGTCCTTGCCGGGCTTCTTGCCCGCGGCCTCGATGGACTGGATGGCGCCGATGGCCATGTCGTCGTTGTGCGCGAACAGGACGTTGATGTCCGGGTTCGAGGTGAGGAAGGCCGCCATGACCTGCTTGCCGCCGGCGCGGGTGAAGTCACCGGTCTGGCTGACGACGATCTTCCAGTCGTCCTTGTGCTCGGCGTCCATGACCTCCTTGAAGCCCTTGGCACGCTCGATGGCCGGGGCGGCGCCGGTGGTGCCCTCCAGCTGGGCGATCTTCACCGGACCCTTGACGCCGGCCTTGGCCAGGACCTTCTCCAGGATCTTGCCGGCGCGGCGGCCCTCCGCGGTGAAGTCGGAGCCGACCAGGGTGACGTAGAGGGACTGGTCGGAGGTCTCCACGGAGCGGTCGGTGAGGACCACCGGGATCTTCGCCGCCTTGGCCTCCTTGAGCACCGCGTCCCAGCCGGTGACGACCACCGGGGAGAAGGCGATGACGTCCACCTTCTGCGCGATGTAGCTGCGGATGGCGGAGATCTGGTTCTCCTGCTTCTGCTGGGCGTCGGAGAACTTCAGGTTGTAACCCGCCTCCTTGGCCGCCGCCTTCACCGAGTCGGTGTTGGCGCTGCGCCAGCCGCTCTCGGAGCCGACCTGGGAGAAGCCGAGGGTGATCGCCTTGCTGCCACCGGAGGAGGAGGTGCCGGTGGAGCCCTTGTCCTCCTTGGCGCAGGCCGCCAGGGCGCCCGTGGCCGCCACACCGATCGCCGCAGTGAGGAAGTTTCTCCTGTTGAGCATGTTTCTTCTCCTTTGAAGAGCCGGTCCGAGGTTGGACCGTTGGTACGCGTGAGACCGACCTGTCGATCATTATTCGAAATATCGATCACACAGGTGTGCGAATGTGACCGGTCGGTGTGGTGCCGCGTCAGCCGGGAGCGTCCCCCAGCTGTGGCATGTGCGGGAACGTACTGGCACGGACGACTAGTTGGGGTTCGATGAAGACCCCCTGGGAGCCGGAGGGGGACCGGCCCTCGATCAGATCCAGCAGCAGGGAGATGCTCCGCTTGCCGACCGCCGCGAAATCCTGCCGGACGGTGGTGAGCGGTGGGGCGAAGTACTCCGCCTCCGGGATGTCGTCGAAGCCGACCACCGCGATGTCCTGCGGCGTGCGCACCCCCGCTTCGCGCAGGGCCCGCAACACCCCCAGTGCCATCTGGTCGTTGGCGACGAAGACGGCGGTCAGTCCACGGCCCACCCAGCCGGCCAGTTCCTGGCCCGCGCGGTAGCCCGACAGCGGACTCCAGTCCCCGTGCAGCGGCGTCGGCGGCTCGACACCCGCCGCTTCGAGGGTGGCCCGCCAGCCGACGGTCCGGTCGACCGCCTCCTGCCAGTCCTCGGGTCCGGCGAGATGCCAGACCGTGGCGTGGCCGGCGGCCAGCAGATGACCGGTGGCCAGCCTGGCACCCAGCTGCTGGTCCACGTTGACGCTGGGGACCTCCGCACCGGAGCCGGTACCCACGGCCACCACCGGGAAGGGGTGGCGGAGTTCGGCGAGGGCCTCCGCCGCCGACCGCTGCGGGGCGAGGACGATCACCCCTTCCACTCCCCCCTCACTGAGGTGGTCCAGGGCTTCGGACAGCGTCTCCACGACCAGCTTGCGCAGACTGACCGTCGAGACGGTGTACCCCTCGGCCCGGGCCGCCTCCTCGAGCGCGAACAGTGTGCTGGCCGGCCCGTAGAGCGTGGTGTTGGCCGAGACCACTCCCAGGGTCCGGGTGCGCCGGGTCGCCAGGGCCCGTGCGGAGGAGTTGCGGCGGTAGCCCATCTCCTCGATCGCGCGCAGGACTTTGGCGCGGGTCTCCTTGCGCACGTTGGGGTGGTCCCCCAGGACGCGGGAGACGGTCTGGTGGGACACCCCCGCCACGCGGGCCACGTCGGCCATGGTGGGCGGCCGAAGCTGCAAGTGGTTCACGGTCGCACCTCCTTGGCGATCGCCGGCTGACGGGGACTGTGGTGTGGACGGACGATGTCGCACCGTCCAGGTCACTCCGGAATTCCGGACATTTCTAAGAGAGCTGCTGGTGGAGCCAGTTGAGAAACTGTCGACACGACGCCCATACCCCCTCAGATGCCGTTGGGCATCGATCGGTGAATGCGGGGTTATTGTTAGCGCTAACAATTCATGACGGTCAAGAGGGCTGCGGCCGGAAGTCGTCACGTTTGAGTAACACGGCCGTGACAGATGCCGAGAGGGCGGCCGATCATGGCGGTACGTCCGCTGCACCCCAGGGCGTGTCCCCGACGTGCCGTCCGCGGGGCGGGCGAGTGCCGCTCGGCTTTCATGTCGGCAACGTTTCGCGTTCGGCTCCTCGACCCATTGACACTCCGACCGCGACGTCCTTACCGTCGAGCCAGCATTTCGAACGTGAGCCGAGATTTCGAACAGATGGAAAGTCTAGGGAGTAGCTGTCGTGCGTATCACGGGAATCAGCACGCATGTGGTCGGAACCCCATGGCGCAACCTGACCTACGTCCAGGTGCACACGGACGAGGGTCTCACCGGCGTCGGTGAGACGCGCATGCTGGGCCACACCGACGCACTGCTCGGCTACCTGCACGAAGCGAAGACCAACCACATTCTCGGGTCGGACCCGTTCGCTGTCGAGGACCTCGTCAAGAGGATGAAGTACGGCGACTACGGGCGGGCCGGCGAGATCGTCATGTCCGGTATCGCCGTGATCGAGATGGCCTGCTGGGACATCAAGGGCAAGGCCCTCGGGGTGCCGGTCTGGCAGCTCCTGGGCGGCAAGGTCACCGACAGGGTCAAGGCGTACGCCAACGGCTGGTACACCACCGAGCGGACCCCGGAGGCGTACCACAAGGCCGCCCGGACGGTCGTGGAGCGCGGGTACCGGGCGCTCAAGATCGACCCCTTCGGCACCGGCCACTTCGAGCTGGACCACGAGCAGAGCCGGTACGCCGTCTCCCTCATCGAGGCCGTACGGGACGCCATCGGCCCCGACACCGAGCTGATGCTGGAGATGCACGGCCGCTTCTCCCCCGCCACGGCCATCCGGCTGGCCAAGGACCTGGCCCCGTTCAAGCCCGCGTGGCTGGAGGAGCCCTGCCCGCCGGAGAACCTGAAGGCGCTGGAGAAGGTCGCCGCCAAGGTCGACATCCCGGTGGCCACCGGTGAGCGGATCCACGACCGCATCGAGTTCCGGGAGCTCTTCGAGAGCCAGGCCGTGGACATCATCCAGCCCGACGTCGGCCACCTCGGCGGCATCTGGGAGACCCGGAAGCTCGCCGCCACCGCGGAGACCCACTACGTGCTCGTCGCCCCGCACAACGTCGGTGGCCCGGTGCTGACCGCCGCCTCCCTCCAGGTGGGCTTCACCTCCCCGAACTTCAAGATCCTGGAGCACTTCAACGACTTCGCCGACGCGGAGATCAAGAAGGTCGTCAAGGGGGCGCCCGAGGTCGTGGACGGCTACTTCCACCTCTCCGACAAGCCCGGTCTCGGTGTCGAGCTGGACGTCGACGCGGCGGCCGAGTTCCCGCAGCAGCAGGCCCGGTTCGATCTGTGGGCCGAGGGCTGGGAGCAGCGCAGGCCAAAGGGCTCACAGTGAGCTTTGAGGTCGTCGTCGAGGCACCCGGCGAACACCGGATCGACGAGCACACCCCGCGTCAGCCCGGCGCCGGGGAGGCGCTGGTGCACGTCCACGCCGTCGGCATCTGCGGCAGCGACCGTGAGGTGTACCAGGGCAACCGGCCCGAGGGATACGTCCGCTATCCCCTCACTCCGGGCCACGAGTGGTCCGGGACGGTCGAGGCGGTCGGGACCGGGGTGCCTTCGACCCTCGTGGGCCGCAAGGTCGTGGGCGAGGGCTTCCGGAACTGCCAGGTGTGCGACCGCTGCCACGCGGGCGAGACGACCCTGTGCAGCGCCGGGTACGAGGAGACCGGGTTCACCCACCCGGGCGCGATGGCCGCCACCCTCACCCTGCCTGCGCGTCTGCTCCATGTCCTGTCCGACAACGCCGACCTGACCGCCGCGGCCCTGCTGGAGCCGGCGGCCTGCGTCGCGGCCGCCGCGCTCAAGGCGAACGCCCTGCCCGGTGAGCGCGTGGCCGTCGTGGGCACGGGAACGCTCGGGATGTTCGCCGTCCAGTTCCTCAAGGCGGCCTCGCCGGGCGAGCTGCTCGTGGTGGGGACGCGGCACGACCGGGCCGATCTTTCGAAGGCTTTCGGTGCCAGCGACTTCCGCACCAAGGACCAGGAGCTCCCCGACGGCTTCGACGTCGTCATCGAGACCGCCGGGTCGGCGTCGGCCGCGCGCATCGGCGCCGGTCTGCTCCGGCGCGGCGGACGTCTGGTCCTGACGGGCATCCCGGCGCCGGGTGCCGAGGGTCTCGACCCCACCGACCTGGTCGTACGGCAGCTGGAGGTGCACACCGTCTTCGGGGCCCCGCCGGGCGCCTGGGCGCACACGGTGCGCGTCTTCGGGGCCGGTCTCCTCGATCCGCTGCCGCTGATCACCCACGAGCTGCCGCTCGACGGGTTCCGCGAGGCGATCGAACTGGTCGGGTCCGGTGATCCGATGGTGGGCAAGGTGCTGCTCCGCCCCTAGACGTACGCCGGTGCGGGGTGGCCTGACCACCCCGCACCGGTGTACACCAAGCCCCGCACGACGTGAGCCGCGAACCGTGTCCGACATACCGAACCAGAAGGAAAGCTTGTGACGACCGACGCTTCCGCCCCGGCGGCCCGCCGACCCGGCGAGCAGGCCCTCGCCGCTCTCGGCCTGGGCGCGCCCGCACTCGACCCCGCCGACGCCTCGCCGCACACCTTCCCCGGCGGCGGCCGCTGGCGCACCGAGATCCCCTCGTGCGAGGGCCCGGAAGCGCTGGCCGTCGTCCTGGAGGAGTCCGCACGGCTCGATGTGCCGATCCACCGGATCAGCCAGGGCAGCGGCGTCTGGATGCTGACCGACGCCGAGATCGCCGAGATGGTCAAGGCCACCGGGGAACGCGACATCGAGCTGTGCCTGTTCACCGGCCCGCGCGGCACCTGGGACATCGGCGCCTCGGCGCGCACCGACTCGGGCGGCGCGGGGCTCAGGGCCAGGGGTCACGACGCCGTGGCCGGTTGTGTCGAAGACGCCATCCGGGCAACCGAGTTGGGCGTGAAGTGCCTCCTCGTCGCCGACGAGGGCGTGCTGTGGACGCTGCACCGGGCGCGGGTCGCCGGCATCATTCCGGCCGACACCACACTGAAGTTGAGCGCGCTCGTCGGACCGGTCAACCCGGCCGCGTTCGCGGTGTACGAGCAGTTGGGCGCCGACTCCCTGAACGTGCCAAGCGATCTGACGCTCGATCACCTCACCGAGATCAGACGGGTGTCCGCCGCTCCCATGGACATGTACATCGAGGCGCCCGACGATCTCGGCGGCTATGTACGGATGTACGAGGTCGCCGAGCTCATCCGGCGCGGCGCCCCGCTGTACCTGAAGTTCGGCCTGTCCAAGACCCCGGGCATCTACCCGTACGGTCACCACCTGCGCGACCTGACCCTGAGCACGGCCCGGGAACGGGTACGGCGCGGCCGGCTCGCCCTGGACCTGCTCGCGCGGCACGGAGCGGACGGCGACATGGCGCCGCTCGGTTCACGGCTGCCGGGTGATCTGAAGCGCTTCGAAACGCCCTCATAACGTTTCGGACAGACTCCCTTCACAAAAGGTGACGCAGCCGCACACAATCACACACCCTGCCTCTCGGTCGGAGCCCACACCTCCCTCCGGAGCACAACGCCCCACAAGACAGACCCTGTCCCGACATCAAGGATGATGATCATGCGTACTCGTCGTGCCGCACTCACCGCCATAGCCGGCGCGGCCTCCCTCGCCCTGACCCTGTCCGCCTGCGGCCAGGACAGCGAGGGCGGCAGCAAGGCGTCCAGCAGCGGTGCCAAGGGAGGCACCATCGGCATCGCGATGCCGACCAAGTCCTCCGAGCGCTGGATCGCCGACGGCAACAACGTTGTCAAGAACCTGCAGTCCAAGGGCTACAAGACCAAGCTGGTCTACGGCGAGGACGACCCCGACCAGCAGGTCAACCAGATCGAGAACCTGATCACGCAGGGCGTCAAGGGCCTGATCGTCGCGGCCATCGACAACAAGTCCCTGAACAACGTGCTCCAGCAGGCCGCCGACGCCAAGATCCCGGTGATCGCCTACGACCGCCTGATCCTCGGCACGAAGAACGTCGACTACTACGCGTCCTTCGACAACACCAAGGTCGGCGAGCTCCAGGCCAGCTACATCGTCGACAAGCTCGGCCTGAAGTCCGGCAAGGGCCCCTTCAACATCGAGCTGTTCGCCGGCTCCAACGACGACAACAACACCAAGTACTTCTTCAACGGCGCGATGAGCGTGCTGCAGCCGTACATCGACAGCAAGAAGCTCGTCGTCAAGTCCGGCCAGACCAAGATCAACCAGGTCACCACGCTGCGCTGGGACGGTGCCACCGCGCAGAAGCGCATGGAGGACATCCTCACCTCGACGTACGGCAGCGCCAAGGTCGACGCGGTCCTGTCGCCGTACGACGGCATCTCCATCGGCATCATCGCCGCGCTGAAGTCGGACGGCTACGGCTCCGCGAGCAAGCCGCTCCCGGTCATCACCGGCCAGGACGCCGAGCTCGCCTCGGTGAAGTCGATCATCGCGGGCCAGCAGACGCAGACCGTCTACAAGGACACCCGCAAGCTCGCCGACATCGCCTCGACGATGGTGGACGACGTCCTCAACGGCAAGAAGCCCGAGGTCAACGACACCAAGACGTACGACAACGGCGCCAAGGTCGTCCCCGCCTACCTGCTGCAGCCGGTGAGCGTCGACAAGAGCAACTACACCAAGGAACTGGTCGACACCGGCTACTACAAGGCCAGTGAGCTCAACTAGTCAGCTCCCTGTCGGCCAACTCCTCTGATTGAAAGGCACGACCATGGCGGGACCCGTCCTGGAAATGCGCTCGATCGTCAAGACCTTTCCCGGCGTCAAAGCGCTGTCGGACGTCACACTGACCGTCCGTCAGGGCGAGGTCCATGCCATCTGCGGTGAGAACGGCGCCGGGAAGTCCACCTTGATGAAGGTGCTCTCCGGCGTCCATCCGCACGGCACGTACGAGGGCGACATCCTCTTCGAGGGAGAGATCGTCTCCTTCAAGGACATCCGAGCGAGCGAGCAGCACGGCATCGTGATCATCCATCAGGAACTGGCCCTGGTGCCGTTCCTGTCGATCGCGGAGAACATCTTCCTCGGCAACGAACACGCCTCGGGCGGGTTCATCAACTGGAACGAGACGCTCAAGCACGCCACCGAACTGCTGCGCCGGGTCGGTCTGTCCGACCACCCGGAGACCCGGATCACCGACATCGGTGTGGGCAAGCAGCAGCTGGTGGAGATCGCCAAGGCGCTCTCCAAGAAGGTGAAGCTCCTCATCCTGGACGAGCCGACCGCGGCTCTGAACGACGAGGACAGCGGCAAACTCCTGGATCTCATCCTGGAGTTGAAGAACCAGGGCATCACCTCGATCATCATCTCCCACAAGCTCAACGAGATCCGCCGGGTCGCCGACTCGGTGACGATCCTCCGCGACGGGAAGTCCATCGAGACCCTCGACGTGAAGGCCCCGGAGACCACCGAGGACCGGATCATCACGGGCATGGTCGGCCGCGACCTCGACCACCGCTTCCCCGACCGCACGCCGTACGAGGGCGAGGTGGACGCGGCCCCCGCGCTGGAGATCCGCAACTGGACGGTCCACCACCCGATCGACCAAACCCGCAAGGTGGTCGACGACGTGTCGATCGACGTGCGGCGTGGCGAGATCGTCGGCATCGCGGGCCTGATGGGCGCCGGGCGCACCGAACTCGCGATGAGCGTGTTCGGGCGCACCTACGGCCGGCACGCGGGCGGCACGGTCCTCAAGGACGGCAGGGAGATCCGTACGAAGACCGTTGCCGAGGCGGTCGGGCACGGCATCGCGTACGTCACCGAGGACCGCAAGCACTACGGCCTCAACCTCATCGACAACATCAACCGGAACATCTCGCTGGCCGCCCTGGACAAGGTGGCCAAGCACGGTGTGGTCGACGAGCACGAGGAGCGGAAGGTCGCCGAACGCTTCCGCAAGTCGATGAACATCAAGGCGCCGACCGTCTTCGAGACGGTGGGCAGGCTGTCCGGCGGCAACCAGCAGAAGGTCGTCCTCAGCAAGTGGATCTTCGCGGGTCCGGACATCCTGATCCTGGACGAGCCGACCCGCGGTATCGACGTGGGCGCCAAGTACGAGATCTACACGGTCATCGACCAGCTGGCCGCCGAGGGCAAGGCGGTCGTCTTCATCTCCTCCGAGCTGCCGGAACTGCTCGGTATGTGCGACCGCATCTACACCATGTCCGCCGGGCGGCTGACGGGCGAGGTCCCGCGGGCCGAGGCCACGCAGGAAGTGCTGATGCGCCAGATGACGAAGGACAAAGAGGTAACCCGATGAGCACCGATGTGAGCAAGATCCCGGCGTCGGCGCCGCCCGGCAAGAGCGGGGACCAGGCTTCCGACGGCGGCCTGCTGCAGCTGATGCTGAACGGCCTGCGCCGCAACATGCGGCAGTACGGCATGCTGATCGCGCTGGGTCTGATCGTCGCCCTGTTCGCGGTGTGGACCGACGGCGACCTGCTGCTGCCGCGCAACGTCTCCAACCTGGTGCTCCAGAACAGCTACATCCTGATCCTCGCGATCGGCATGATGCTGGTGATCATCGCGGGGCACATCGACCTGTCGGTCGGATCACTGACCGCGTTCGTCGGCGCGTTCGCCGCCGTGCTGACGGTCCAGCACGACGTGGCGTGGCCGATCGCCCTGGTGCTGACCCTGGTGGTGGGCGCCGTCGCGGGCTCGGTCCAGGGCTATCTGATCGCGTATCTCGGCATACCGTCGTTCATCGTCACCCTGGCGGGCATGCTGCTCTTCCGCGGTCTGACGGAGATCCTCCTGGAGGGCCAGACCCTCGGCCCGTTCCCGGACGGTCTGCAGAAGCTCGGCAACGGCTTCCTGCCCGCGGTCGGCCCGGACACCAACTACCACAACCTCACCCTGCTGCTCGGCTTCGCGCTGCTGGCCTTCGTGGTCTACCAGGAGGTCCGTGACCGCAAGCGCCAGCAGGAGTTCGCGCTCGACGTGCTGCCCAGGAACGCCTTCCTGCTGAAGCTCGTCGCGATCGCCGCCGCGGTCCTCGCGGTCACGATGCTGCTCGCCAGCTACCAGGGCGCGCCGATCATCCTGATCGTCCTCGGTGCGCTGGTGGTCGGCTACGGCTACGTCATGCGCAACGCGGTCTTCGGCCGGCACATCTACGCGATCGGCGGCAACCTGCCGGCGGCCAAGCTGTCCGGCGTCAAGGACAAGAAGGTCACCTTCCTCGTCTTCCTCAACATGGGCGTGCTCGCGGCCCTGGCGGGTCTGGTGGTCGCGGCCCGTCTGAACGCGGCCTCCCCGAAGGCGGGCCTGAGCTTCGAACTGGAAGCGATCGCCTCGTCGTTCATCGGTGGCGCGTCCATGAGCGGCGGTGTGGGCACCGTCCTCGGCGCGATCATCGGCGGTCTGGTCCTCGGCGTGCTGAACAACGGCATGAACCTCCTCAGCGTCGGCACCGACTGGCAGCAGGTCATCAAGGGCCTCGCCCTGCTGGCCGCCGTCGGGTTCGACGTGTGGAACAAGCGCAAGTCCGGCTCGTAGCAGTCGGATCGCAGGCACGTAGTACCGAAGGGTCCCGCGGGCAGCGCGTCCGCGGGACCCTTCGTCTTCCCACCACAACGCCACTTTCGAGGCCACGGAGGCAGGAATCCGGTGAAGGAACTCTTCGGCACGCTCGCCGACGGGACGAAGGTCCACCGCTGGTCGCTGGAGAACGGCGGCACACGTCTGAAGGTCCTGTCCTACGGCGGGATCGTGCAGGGCCTGGAGGTCCCCGACCGGGACGGCCGGTACGCCAACGTCTGCCTCGGCTTCAACAGCGTCGAGGAGTACGTCGACTCCAGCCCGTACTTCGGCGCGCTGATCGGACGCTACGGCAACCGCATCGGCAAGGGCACCTTCACGCTGGACGGCGAGACCCACCAGCTGTCCGTCGACGACGGCGAGAACAGCCTGCACGGCGGCGCCCAGGGCTTCGACAGGCGCGTGTGGGACGTCGAGCCGTTCACCGAGGGCGGCGACGTCGGCCTGCACCTGTCCTACACGTCCGCCGACGGCGAGATGGGCTACCCGGGCACTCTCCGGGTGAAGGTGACGTACACCCTCACCCGGCACGGCGAATGGCGCATCGACTACGAGGCCACCACGGACAGGGCCACCGTCGTCAACCTCACCAACCACGTGTACTGGAACCTCGGCGGCGAGGGCACCGGCACCGTCGAGGACCACGAGCTGACGATCGCCGCGTCCCGCTACACGCCGACCGACCCGGGTCTGATCCCCACCGGTGAGCTCGCGCAGGTCTCGGGCACCCCCTTCGACTTCCGAGAGGGCAAGCCGATCGGCAGGGACCTCAGGGCCGGCCACCCGCAGCAGATCCACGCCAAGGGCTACGACCACAACTGGGTCCTCGACAAGGGCGTCACCGCGGAGCCCGAGCACGCGGCGACCCTGCGCGACCCGTCGTCGGGCCGCACGCTGAGGATCTCCACCGTCGAACCGGGACTGCAGTTCTACTCGGGCAACTTCCTCGACGGCACCCTGACCGGCACGGGCGGTCACACCTACCGCCAGGGTGACGCGCTGTGCCTGGAGACGCAGCACTTCCCGGACGCGCCGAACCACCCGTCGTTCCCGTCCACGGTGCTGCGCCCGGGCCGGACATACCGGACGGCGACGGTCCACTCGTTCGGTGCCTGACCTGGTGAGATGACGGGCCCTACCCCCTGGTTCCCGAACTCACACTTCTTTCACACCCGTTGAACAGCGCCACTCGGATTTCCGTATGTAGAGGCGGCCCGTGCTCCCCCGCGCGGGCCACCCAATGACGACGGACCCGGTCGTCCCCGCCGGGTCCGCCCCATACGGAGGTTCGATGGCCGACAACGTCACCTCGTTGTTCCGCAGCACTTCTGCGCACAGCCCGTCCATGGCGGCGCTGGCGCGCGAAGGCGGAGACGGGACGGGGCCGGTGGACTTCTGTATCCCCTGCAATCCCTACTTTCCCACCCCGGCGATGATGGACACCATGGCCTCGCGGCTGAAGGACATCATCACGTACTACCCCAGCAGCGCCGACACGATCACCGCCGAGCTGTGCAATCTGCTCCAACTCCCGCCGCAGGCCGTGGCGATGGGCAACGGCTCCACCGAACTGATCACCTGGATCGACCACCTGCTGGTCCGCGAGTCCCTCGCCATACCGGTCCCCACCTTCGGCCGCTGGACCGACCAGCCGATGGAGACCGGCAAGCGGGTCGACATGTTCCCGCTCCAGGAGTCCAGCGGCTTCGCCCTGGACCTCGCGCAGTACGCCGAGTTCATCCGCACCCGGGGCACGCGGGTCGCGGTCATCTGCAACCCGAACAACCCCGACGGCGGCTTCCTGCACAAGCACGCGCTCGTGCAGTTCATGGACGCCATGGCCGATCTGGACCTCATCGTCATCGACGAGTCGTTCCTGGAGTTCGCCGACGCCGAGCAGGAACCCTCGGTCGTCCAGGAGGCGATGATCCGGCCGAACGTCATCGTCCTGCGCAGCCTCGGCAAGAACTTCGGCCTGCACGGCATCCGCTTCGGCTACATGGTCGCCAACCCCTCGCTGGCCGGCCGGGTCCGCTCGATGCTGCCGAAGTGGAACCTCAACGCCTTCGCCGAGTACGTGGTGTTCATGCTCAAGGAGCACGGGGCCGAGTACGCGCAGAGCCTGCACCAGGTCCGCCGGGACCGCCTGGACATGGCGAGCCAGCTCTCCCAGCTGCCCGGCCTGACCGTCTACCCCTCCCAGGGGAACTTCCTCTTCGTGCGCCTTCCGGTGGGCGCCGAGGGCACCGTGGTCCGGGACCGGATGCTCACCGAGCACCGCATCCTCGTCCGCGAGTGCGGCAACAAGATCGGATCCTCCAGCCGCTTCCTGCGGCTCGTGGTGCGCCCCCAGGTGGACGTGCGTCGCCTGGTGTCCGGCCTGGAACAGGTGCTCTACGGGACCAGGAGGGGAGCCGCCGTGCCCGAGCTCGCTCAAGGGACCAGCTACAGCTCGGGTACGGCGGCAGTGGACCGCCTCGTCGGCCAGACCAACGGGGCCGGCATGCAGGGCCTCGCGGCGATGGCCGTCGGCGGCGGCGGTGGGATGGGCATGGCGAGCATGCCGACGCCGATGTCGGCGCCTCAGCCGGTGCAGATGCCGGCCGCCGTGGCCTCGGCGCAGTCGGACGGAATGGGGATGGGCATGCCGACGCCGATGCCGACGCCCATGTCGGCGCCTCAGCCGGTGCAGATGCCGGCCGCCGTGGCCTCGGCGCAGTCGGACGGAATGGGGATGGGGATGGTGGGCATGCCGATGGCGATGGCGGCGGCACCCGCACCTCCCCCGGCCCCCGCCCAGATGGCCCCCGCCCCGGCCCCCATGGCTCCGGCCCCGATGCCCTTCGCCGCGCCGAGCGGCCCCACCCCGCCGGGAGTTCCGGCCCGTGGCGGGCTCACGGCCGCTCAGGTGCGCGGCATGACCGCACCGGCGGCGGGCGTACCGCAGGAGTTGTCCACGGCGCCCGCCACCGGCTGGCCCAACGCGCAGAGCTGGCCGAACGCGGCGGGGATGGGCCAGGCGGGATAGCCCGCGCGACGCGGCAGCCTCGCGACGAAGGGCCTCCGGCGGGGTCTGCCACGCCGGAGGCCGTCCGTCACAGCTCGTCGAGGAGGCTGGTCACCGAGCCGTTCTCGAAGATCTCCCGGATCGCATGCGAGATCAGCGGTGCGACCGACAGGACCTCGACCTTGTCCAGGCCGGTCGCACCGGCCGTGGGCAGGGTGTCGGTGAAGACGAACCGGCTGACCCGGGAGTTCTTCAACCGGTCCACCGCGGGCCCGGACAGGATGCCGTGCGTGGCCGCCACGATGACGTCCTCGGCGCCGTTCGCGTACAGCGCGTCCGCCGCCGCACAGATCGTGCCCGCCGTGTCGACCATGTCGTCCACCAGGACGCACACCCTCCCCGCGACCTCGCCGACCACCTCGTGCACGCTGACCTGGTGGGCCACGTCCTTGTCCCTCTTCTTGTGGACGATGGCCAGCGGCGCGCCGAGCCGGTCGCACCACCGGTCGGCGACCCGGACCCGGCCGGCGTCCGGCGAGACCACCGTCAGCCGTTCCCGGTCGGTGCCTGCCGCGATGTGGTCGGCGAGGATGGGCAGGGCGAAGAGATGGTCCATGGGGCCGTCGAAGAACCCCACGATCTGGTCGGTGTGCAGATCGATGGTGATGACCCGGTCGGCACCGGCGGCGCTCAGCAGATCCGCGACGAGCCGGGCCGAGATGGGCTCCCGGCCCTTGTGCTTCTTGTCCTGTCGCGAGTAGCCGTAGAACGGCGCGACGACGGTGATGCTGCGGGCCGAGGCCCGTTTCAGCGCGTCGATCATGATGAGCTGCTCCATGATCCACGTGTTGATGGGCGCCGTGTGGGACTGCGTGACGAAGCAGTCCGCGCCGCGCACCGACTCCTCGAAGCGGACGTAGATCTCCCCGTTGGCGAAGTCCCGTGCCTGGGTGGGCACCAGGCGGGTGCCGAGTTCCCGGGCGATGCGAGCGGCGAGGTCGGGGTGGGCCCGGCCGGAGAACAGGAGCATCTCCCGCCGGGCGCCACGGGTCACGGAGGTCACCGGCCGAGCACCGGGTAGTCGGTGTAGCCGCGGTGGTCGCCGCCGTAGTAGGCCGACTCGTCGGCCGCGTTGAACGGTCCGCCGGAGGCGATACGGGCCGGCAGGTCGGGGTTGGCCAGGAAGAGGGCGCCGAGCGAGACGGCGTCGGCCAGGCCTTCGTCCAGGATCTGCTGTGCGGTTTCGGCGGAGGCCGGGAAGGAGTCCGGGGTGGCGTGCGGGTTGACCACCAGGCCGCCCTGCCACAGGTCACGCACGGCCCGGGTGACGGGACGCGAGACGATCTCGCAGACCTCCAGGAACGCCAGCTCCGGCAGCGCCGGGACGAGGGCCGCGTAGAGCGCCTGGGTGTCGCCCTCGGCGATGTCGTTGTAGGTGTTGCCGGGCGAGACACGCACGCTGGTGCGCTCGTTGCCGATCGCGGCGGCGACGGCCTCGGTGACCTCGACGGTGAGCCGGATCCGGTTCGCGAGCGAACCGCCGTAGGAGTCCGTGCGGTGGTTGGTGTTCTCGGCGAGGAACTGGTGCAGCAGGAAGCCGTTGCCGGCGTGCACCTGGACGCCGTCGAAGCCGGCCTCGACCGCTGACCGGGCCGCGTCCGCGAAGTCCCGTACGGTGGCGGCGATCTCGTCCGCGGTCAGCTCGTGCGGGACCGGGTAGTCCTGCGGTCCCGCCGGGGTGAAGCACTGCCCGGCGGCGGCGATCGGGGACGGGGCGACCGGCTGGTGGGCGCTGTCGTAGAGCGCCGGGTGGCCGATGCGGCCCGAGTGCATGAGCTGGACCACGATCTTTCCGCCCGCGGCGTGCACGGCGTCTGTGACGGTGCGCCAGCTCTTGACCTGCTCGGGGTGGTGCAGGCCGGGCGTGTTGAGGAAGCCCTGGCCGACCTGGGAGGGCTGGGTGCCCTCGGTGATGATCAGGCCGGCGGAGGCGCGCTGGGCGTAGTACTCGGCCATCAGCTCGGTGGCCCCGCCGCACGGCTTGGCGCGGTTGCGGGTCATGGGGGCCATCACGAGCCGGTTGTCCAGAGCGATCTTGCCGAAGGTGACGGAGTCGAACAGCGAGGTCATGATTTTTTTCCTTTACGAGGGTGTCAGCCGCGGTCGGACTGGTGGCGGGCGTAGGCGGCGGCCAGGCGGCCCCCGACCTCGGCGGTGGAGATGAGGACGGCCATGTTGGCCTGGGCGGTGCGGCCTCCGGTGGCCTGGTCGACCGCGTGCATCAGGTACTTGGTCAGGCCCTGGCCGCCCACACCGTCCCGCTCGGCCTGCGCGAGCGCGTCCTGGATGGCGGCCTCGGCCTCGGCCGGGTCGACGGCGTCCTCGGCGCGCGGCGGGGTGGCGACGACCACGCCGCCGGGGTGGCCGGTAGCCCAGTGGGTGGCGACGACCTCGGCGATCAGGTCCTCGTCGTCGATGCGGTGCGGGGACCTGATGCCGCTGGAGGCGCAGTAGAAGGCGGGGAAGTCGTCGCAGCCGTGGGAGAGGACCGGGACGCACTGCGTCTCCAGGTACTCCATGGTGAGTTTCAGGTCGAGGATCATCTTGGCGCCGGCGCACACGACCGCGACCTTGGAGCGGGTGAGCTGGATCAGGTCCGAGGAGACGTCCATGGTGGTCTCGGCGCCGCGGTGGACGCCGCCGAGGCCGGCCGAGGAGAACCACGGGATGCCGGCCAGTTCGGCGGCGACGAGCGAGGAGGCCACGGTGGTCGCGCCGAGACCCCGGCGGGCCAGCACCACGGGCAGGTCGCGGCTGGAGACCTTGGGGATGCCGGTCCCGGACGCGAACCGCTCGATGTCCTGCTCGGTCATGCCGACCTTGAGGGCCCCGTCCTCGACGCAGATCGTCGCCGGGACGGAACCGCCCTTGCGGACGGCGGCCTCGACCTCGTACGCCGTCTCGGCGTTGTGCGGGTAGGCCAGGCCGTGGGTGATGACGTTCGACTCCAGCGCGACGACGGGCCGCCGTTCGTGCAGGGCCTCGCGGACCTCTTCGCTGTAGCGGATCGGGATGCGGGTGCTCATCGGGTTCCTTCGGCGGGGATCGGCTGGGAGTAGTTCGGCTGCTTCCACAGCAGGTGGGCCTTGGCGTCGATCTCGGGTGTGTGCACCCGTTCGATCCACCGGGACGGCTCGACGGGTTCCACGGCGATCGACACCGCGCCCTCCTCGACGCCGAACACCTGGGTGACGGCGTCGGTCAGTGCGGTGACCAGCTCGGCCCGCTCGGCTTCGGTGAAGGTGCGGGGAAAGTGGCTGATGCTGATGTGCGGCACGGCCGCGTCCCTTTCGGTCGGGGACCTCGCCCCGCGGCGGGGGAACTCACGGGGCGAGGAGTCTCAGTGACGGTGCGTCAGATCCCGTATGCGGGCGATCAGTTCGTTCACTCCGTGCTTCTTGAGCACGGAGTAGTGGTCGCCGTCGAGGTCCACGAGCACCGGCGGTTCGGCCGAGTAGCCGGAGCTGTCCTCCAGGAAGGAGTAGTCGTCGCCGCGCGCCTTGAAGACCGTGACGGGCGCCTCGATGCGTCGCTCGCGCAGTTCGCGGAAGCTGTACTCGAACTCGTAGGTCTCGGCGACGATCCGGGTGATGCGGCGAATCGTTTCCTCACCGAGGGCCGGCAGCCGGTCGTGGACGAAGGCGACGAAGGAGTCCTCGTCGGTCACCTGCCGCAGACAGGCCCGCACGGCGGGGCCGTGGACGGTGCCCGCGAAGACGGAGAACAGGATGGTGACGTAGGCCGGGTTGGCGAAGGACGCCTCGCGGCCCCACCGTCGTCCGCCCTCGTTCGCGACCTCCGGGTTGCCGGGGCAGATGAGCAGCAGGCTCTCCACTTTCTCGCCGGCCTGCTCCAACTGCCACGCCGCCTCGAAGGCCACACGCGCGCCGAAGGAGTAGCCCCACAGCGTGTACGGTCCGGCCGGCTGGGCCCGGCGGATCTCGGCCACGTCCGCCGTCGCCATCTCCCGGATGGTGCCGTAAGGGACCTCGCCGGGGTTGATCCCATGGGCCTGGATCCCGGTCACGGGCCGGTCCAGGTCCACCCCCTGGGCCAGGAGCCGCAGGTTCATCGGGTAGCCGCCGAGGCCCGGCCAGCAGAAGACCGGGCTGCCGGGGCCGCCGTGCAGCGGCACCAGGCGGGAACCGGTCTCCGGGTCGCCGCGGTCGACGCGCGCGGCCAGGTCGGCCAGCTTCGGTGACTCGAAGATCACCTGGAGCGGCAGACCGGCGTCGAACTCCCGGTTGATCCGGTTGACCAGCGCGACGGCGTGCAGCGAGTTGCCGCCCGAGGCGAAGAACTCGTCCTGGACGGACACGTCCTCGTACTTCAGCATCCGGCCCCACTCGGCGGCCAGCCAGCGTTCCGTCGCCGTGGTGGGCGCGACGAACTCGGCGGCGCTGTGGATCGCGGCGACCTCCGGCAGCGCTGCCGTGGCCTTGGCGTCGATCTTCCCGTTGGCGGTCAGCGGCAGTTCGTTCACCACCACGACCCGGGCCGGGATCATGTAGTCGGGCAGGAACCGCGCGAGGTCGTCGCGGATCAGTTCCGCCGGACCCCGGGTGTGCACGGCGTCCTCGGCCATGCCCTCGTGCGCGGCCTGCTCGGTGCTGATCCGGCCGCCGACGAAGAAGTATGAGGCAGGCGCGGGCGGCGCTCCGGCGGCGGCGAGCAGATCGTCCAGGCGGCGGGCGGCCGGCAGTGGGTTGCCCGACTTGGAGGAGTAGCCGGAGGACATCAGGCCGATGCCCGCGGTGCGCTGGAGGCGGTGCAGCAGGGTGCCGAGGACGATGTAGTGCCGCCACGAGTCGGTGGCCCGGGAGACGGCGCTGATCCCGAAGGCGGAGCGCTCGTACACACTCTGGTTGATGGCGATGACGTGCCGCTTCTCCACGACCCCGGAGCCGGCCGGGTCGAGCCGTCCGGCCCGGTGGCGGTAGAGGCCCTCTGGCAGTCCCACCACCCGGTCCCCGTGGGCCTGGACGAACAGCTCGGCCTCGTCCGGCTGCTCCAGGTCCTGGTACGGGGTGATCTCGAAGGTGCCCAGGTACCGGTCGTCCTCGGCCGCGTCGAGCCGGTCGGCGACCGCCGGGTGGAAGCCCACCGGGGCGACGGCCAGGCCGAGTTCGGGCAGCACCTCCTCGAGGACGCCGAGCATATGACCGGCCTCGAACTCCAGGACCTCCAGGATGTTGTTCTTGTACACGGGCTCGATGGCCCGTGTCCGCCCGAGGAAGTGCACCCGCAGCACCGGCCGGGACGAGCCGTGGCCCGGGTCGCCGACGCGTACCAGGGTGTGGTCGGCGGGGTGGTGGTAGTAGACGCCGGACAGCCCGAACAGGCCGTCGATCTCCAGATACATCTGTGTGGCGTACAGGGCGCCGGGCGAGGCATAGGTGTACTTCGGCAGCAACCGTTCGTCGCTGCGGAACGGGCCGAACCAGCGCAGGACGCGGCCGAGTTCCGGCAGCGTGAGCTCGGTGAGCGGCCGGGGCGCGCGGGGCGTACGGCGGCGCGGGGAGAGCAGGGCGAGCACGTCGTCCGCGGTGACCGCGCCGCCGTCGTAACGGCGGTAGGTCTTGCGGGCGAAGGCCTCGCGGCGCTGCGCCCCGGTGGCCTGCCGGCCGGGCAGTTCGAGCACCGGGCGCCCGGCCAGTTCGGCGGGACCGCGCAGTCCCGGGTTGGACAGCTGGGCCCTGACCTGGACCTTGGACGCCTTGGACCGGTGGTGGGCGGCGTCGTCACGGCCCTGGTCCATCACCGCGGCGGTGCGCTCGTTCAGCTCCACTGCCGCAACGAGGGACTTGCCGCCGGTGCGGGGGTCGTCGGTGACGACGGCTGCCGCGCGCCGCACCCAGGTGTGCTCCTCGACCCGGGACGCCACCTCCTCCAACTCGACCCGGTAGCCACGCAGTTTGACCTGGTTGTCGGTTCTGCCGGTGAACTGGATGGTGCCGTCCGGGTTCCACTGGCACAGGTCGCCCGTACGGTACAGGCGTTCCGTCGGATTGAACGGCGAGGTGAGGAAGCGTCCGGCGGTCGCCTCCGGCAGGCCGATGTAGCCGCGGGCGACCTGGACGCCGCCCACGAACAGCTCACCGTTCTCGCCGATGTCGACGGGCTGCATGTTCTCGTCGAGGATGTAGCAGGTCACGTTGTCCGCGGGCACGCCGACCGGCAGGATCCCGGCCGGTGCGCCGTCGAGGGCGTCGGGGTCGATCCAGTGCGAGGTGGCGTTGATCGTGGTCTCGGTCGGGCCGTAGAGGTTGACCAGGGAGACGCCCGGAAGGGCCGTGAACAGCTCCTGGGCCAGCGTGCGGGTGAGGGCCTCGCCGCCGGAGAAGAGCCGGGTCAGGGAGGTGCAGGTGCCGAACTCCTCGGTGTCGACGAGGGCTTGGAGCAGGGTCGGCACGGCCTGGAGTGCGGTCACCTGGTGTGCGCGGACCATGGCGATGACGGCCTCGGGGTCCCGGAAGATACCCGGGGTTCCCATCACCACCCGCGCTCCGACGGCGGGCGCGAGGATCTCCCACTGTGCCGCGTCGAAGCTCATCGGCGTCTTCTGGAGAATGGACACCCCGGGGCCGAGGTGTCCGCAGTTGGCCAGCCAGCGCAACTGGGAGACGATGCTGCGCTGTTCGATCATCACCCCCTTGGGCCGGCCGGTGCTGCCCGAGGTGTAGATGACGTAGGCGAGATGGTTGCCGCGCGCCGCCGGCAGGGGTGCCGTCGGGTCCTCGGGGATGTCGTTGAGGTCGACGACGGTCGTGCCCTCAGGGGCCAACTGCCGCGCCTGCTCGCGCAGATGGGGCTGAGTGACGATCACCCGGGCGCCGGAGTCCTCGACCATGTGTCTCAGCCGGGCTTCCGGGTAGTCGGGCGAGAGCGGCAGATACGCGGCACCGGCGGTCAGGATGCCCCAGGCCCCGGTCATGAGGTCCGCAGAGGACTCGGTGTAGAGGCCGACGCAGGTGTCGGGCAGGACGCCGAGTCCGACGAGCCGGGAACCCAGCCGGTCGGCCAGGGACTTGAGCTCGCGGAAGGTCAGACTTCCGTCGACGGTGGTGACGGCCGTGTCGCCGGGGCGCAGTCCCGCCTGATGGGCGAGCAGGCCGCGCAGCGACGCGGGCTTGAAGGACACACCGGATATGGGTGCCTCGGTGTTCATGTGGTGATCCCCCCGAATCGTTGATGAGAGTCGATCAGACCCGGCTCGCCGCGCGTTCGGGCGGCGCCGGGTTGGGTCTCCGGTCTCGGCCTCTCGGCTGGGCGAGGACGACCGCGCCCACCACGGCGGCCGCGCCGAGGAGTTGGAGCGGGCGCAGGGTCTCGTCGAGGAAGAGGTAGCCGAGGACCGTCGCGCACAGCGGTGAGGCGAAGGACAGGAAGGAGGCGGCGAGGGCCGGCAGCCGGGACAGACCTCGGAACCACAGGACATAGGCGATGAGCGCGCCGATGACACTGAGGTAGAGGAAGCCGCCGACGTTGGTCCAGGTGAGATGGTCGGGCAGGCCCTCGCCGGCCAGGGTGACGGGCAGCAGGACAAGCCCGCCGACGGTGAGCTGCCAGCCGGTGAACGTCAGCAGTCCGACGCCCTCGGGACGGCCCCACCTCTTGGTGAGCACGATGCCGGAGGCCATGGACAGGGCGCCGAGGAGCCCGGCCAGGACACCGACGCCGTCGAGACCGGCGTGCGGCTGGAGCACGAGCAGGGCGACTCCGACGGCACCGACCAGGCAGGACACCAGGTGGACGGGCTGGATCCGGTCCTTCAGCAGCGCCGAGCCGAGCAGCAGCACGATCATCGGCTGGATCGTCATGACCAGCGCGGCCACTCCCCCGGGCAGGTGGTAGGCGGCCAGGAACAGCAGATAGAAGAAGGCGCCGATGTTCAGGACGCCCAGGACGACGGCCCGCCACCACCAGATGCCCCGGGGAAGCGTCCTGGTCATGAGCAGCAGGAGCAGTCCCGCGGGCAGGGCGCGCAGGGTGGAGGCCAGCAGCGGCCGGTCCGGTGGCAGGAACTCGGTGGTGATGAGGTACGTCGATCCCCAGACGGCCGGGGCGAGCGCGGTGAGGGCGGAGGTCGCGGCGAGGCGCTGACTGCTCACGTGGTGGCTCCGGAGTCGGTCGTCCCGAAGAAACGGTCGCCGAAGTCACCGATGCCCGGGATCATGAACGCGTGCTCGTTGAGCCGGTCCTCGATCGCGCTGGTGACGATCTTGACCTGCGGGCGCTCGACGCCCACCCGGCGCAGCCCCTCGGGGGAGGACAGGAAGTTGATCATGATGATGTGGTTCTCGGGCACCCCGGCCTCGCGCAGCACGTCGATCGCGGCGATCGCGGAGCCGCCGGTGGCGAGCATCGGCTCCAGCAGCAGTACGTGACCGTCGGCGATGTCCGCGGGCAGGTGCTGGTAGTACAGGTGCGGCAGCTTGGTCCGCTTGTCGCGCTGGATGAGGATCTTGCCGACGCGGATGCCTGGGTGGAGATAGCGCAGCTCGCCCTCCATGGCCTCGCCCGCCCGGATGACCGGCACCGCGCAGATCTTCGAGGCGAACTCAAGCCCCTGGTAGGTGGTGCCGACCGGCGTGGTGACGTCCTTCTTGGTGAACGGCAGGAGGTCGAGGCCGGCTTCGAGCAGCTGCCGGATGACGCGGCGCGAGTGGAAGACGAAGTCCTCCCGGGTGCAGCCCTTGTCCCGGATGATCGTGTGGATGGCGCGGAGCTGGTCGGTCTGCGGGAGCAGATGGACGTTGTGGCCCGTGGTCACGGCATGGGCTCCTTCGGGTCCGTTGGGTTCGACGGGTACGACTCGCTCGGCGAGGGCACGGCGAAGAGACGGGCGTCCGGGCCGGATCGCGGTCCGGACGCCCGCTTCGGTGCTGCGCTCAGCCGATCTCGTCGAATGCCCGGCGGGCCTCGGCGACGAACTTCGCGACCTTGGCACGGTCCTTGCGACCGTCGGGGCCCTCCAGGCCGGTGTGCGCGTCGACGGCGGCGGGTCGGACCGCGCGGATGGCGTCGCCCACGTTCTCCGGGTTCAGACCGCCGGCCATCATCAGCGGCTTGGGCGAACGCCGGACGAGTTCGGCGGAGACGTTCCAGTCGTGGGTGAGGCCGGTGGCGCCCTTGGCGCCGGTCCTCGGGTCGAAGGTGTCCGTGATGTACATGTCGACGAAGGCGTGGGTGTCGTCGACGAGCCTCAGCAGCTCCTCGGCGTTGTCCTGCTTGACGACGAGGGACTTGAGTACGAAGAGGTCCGGCCGGATCTCCTTGAGGCGGCGCAGCTGCCCCGTCTCCACGTCGCCGTGCAACTGCACGGCGACGACGCCGAGTTCGTGGCAGAAGTCGCTGATCTCCGTGGCGTCGGTGAGATAGCTGATGAGGACGCCGTCGTGCGGGGCGGCGAGGCCCTTGATGATCATCGCGGCGTCCTGCTCAGGAATGTCGTCCTTGCCGGACGGCAGACGCAGCGCGAAGCCGAGCCAGTCGGCGCCCTGCTCGATGATCATGTCCGCCTCGGCGGCGTCGATGACGCCTGCGACCTGGACGAGCTTGTTGACTGTGGTCACGAAGACCAACCCCCCCTGTTGGTGCGCGGTGTTCGCGCTTGGTTGTGATGTGGTGTCAGCGGCCGTACGTCTCGCTGAAGCAGGTCAGCGCGCGGTCCCTGCGCCCTGGGTGAAGCCGGCTCTCGGCCGGATGGCCCAGCGGCATGAGCAGGGCGATGTGCAGGTCGTCGCGGCCGTCGATGCCGATGGCCTTCTTGACCTCCCCCTCGTCCCAGCCGTTCATCGGGCTGGTGGCCAGACCCGCGGCCTCGGCGGCGATCATGAGGAAGGACGCGGCGATCATGGCGTCCTTGACCGCGTACTCCCGCTCCAGGCCCCGGCCCGCGAGGTCCTCGTAGAAGAGGCGGGTGTCGTCGGGCGAAGCTGCGGCGAACCGCTCGGACCACGCCCCACGATGCGTCGCGGTGTCCCACACGTCGCCGCGGTCCTCGCGCCAGGCGGCGGACTCGGCGACGAACACGAGCATCACCGGCGCTTCCTGCGGATGCGGCTGGCCGCCGGTGGCCGCGGTGAGCGCCCGGCGCCCCTCCTCCGAGGTGACGGTCACGACGGAACGGGCCTGCAGATTGAAGCTCGACGGCGCCTCCAGGGCCAGATCCACCAGCTCCGCGAGCAGCGCGCCCGGTACCGGATCGGGCCGGTAGTGGCGAATACTGCGGCGGGAACGGATGATCCGGGAAACGGTGGCGTGATCGACGCTCGATGCGTTCACGACCTTACCCCCTGACTTTTCGACGTCGAACTATCTGACACCGAGAAGCTATGTCATGAACTACACTTGCGTCAAACACTTCGCTGTCAAACTAAACCTGAACGGGAGGTGACCTCATGCGTGACTCCGTCGACGAGTTCATGGACCAGTGGGCCGCCCAGCGCACCGATCTCGACCTCGACGCCATGGGCACGGTCGGCCGCATCCTGCGGCTGTCACGACTGGTGAACGCCCGGCTCAAGGACTATTTCACGCAGTACGACATGGAGACGTGGGAGTTCGACGTCCTCGCCACCCTGCGCCGCAGCGGGCAACCGCTCACAGCCAAGGCGCTGGCCGGCAGCGTCATGATCGGCTCGGCCGCGCTCACCAACCGCATCGACCGGCTGGTCGCCCGCGGTCTGGTCACCCGCGAGTCCGTGCCCGGCGACCGGCGCAGCCTGCACATCGCCCTCACCGCCGAGGGACGCGACCTGGTCGACCGCACCGTGGAGGGACATGTCCAGAACCAGCTGAAGATCCTCGCGGGCCTGACTCCGGACGACCGCGAGGACCTCACCCGCGTCCTGCGCACCCTGCTGGTCTCGCTCGGCGACACCCGCTGAACCCACCGCACGCACAACACCTCGCCGCCGCCCGGCAGTTACGGGGCGGACGCCGACGAGGCAGACACGGGGCGTCAGTAGGCGACCGGCCAACCGGTGCTCCAGTTCAGCAGGTTGATGCCGAGCTTGGGGGTGCCGTTGTCGTTGCCGTCGTAGTAGTGGTACACGATCAGGTCGCCGTCGGAGTCGCTCATGATCGACTGGCCGCCGGGGCCGATGTACCGGCCGTGCGACTCCAGGACCGGGGTGCCGCCGTTGTTCGTCATCGCGACGCCGTCCTTGTCGACGTACGGCCCGGTGACACCGGTGGCCCGGCCGACCTTGACCTTGTAGGTCGAACTCGTGCCGGCGCAGCAGGTGTCGTAGGACGCGAAGAGGTAGTAGTAGCCGCCCCGCTTGACGATGTACGGCGCCTCGACGGCCTTGGTGCCGGTCGGGCGGGCGGCGATCGAGTACCGGGTGGTGTTGGAGGAGAGCTGCTTCCCGGTGCTCGGGTTGAGCTGGATCATCTTCAGGCCGGTCCACCAACTGCCGAAGGACAGCCACCACTTGCCGTCGCCGTCGACGAAGAGGTTCGGGTCGATGGCGTTGTAGTCGCTGGAGGTGGTGGAGGTGTACACCGTGCCCTGGTCGGCCCAGGAGCCGGGCAGGCCGGTGCTCGAAGTGGCCAGGCCTATCGCCGACTTGTTGGAGCCGAAGGTCGAGACGGCGTAGTACAGCAGGTACCTGCCGCCCTGGTACGAGATGTCGGGCGCCCACGCCTCGGTGGCGTACGACGACCACCAGCCCGGTTTGGTGGTGAACGCGTCGCTGCCCGCCGTGAACGCGGTCCGGTCGGTGGAGGTCCGGTAGCCGAGACCGCCGCCGGTGCCGTACAGCAGGTACCGGCCGGCCGAGGTCCGGATCATGGTGGGGTCATGGATGGTGGTGGCACCGGTGACGGTCCCCGGGTTGGGGTACGCGGAGGCCGTGCCCGGAACCAGGGCCAGCAGGAAGGCGACGGGAACTGCCAGAAGTGAGGTGCGGCGCACGCTGACGCTCCTTGAGTGGGGGGATGTTCGACATGTCGATCACCGATCAGAGCTTCGGACCGGACCGTAGAATCGAACCCCTTGCGCGTCAATGACCCGCGCGGCCCCAGGAGCCGCTGCCGGCCGGGGACTTCGCGTCAGTACCGTCCTCGGTACGGTTCAGCCGACCTGCTCGAAGACCATCGACCACCAGCTGTCCGGCTGTGCGAACGCGTACGGGTCGCGGGCCCTGAGGTACTCCACGAGCGTGTCCGTGTACGGTGCACGGTCCTGCGGCGCGGCCTGTTCCAGGTGCTTGGTGCGCAGTGCGAAGCGGTACAGGAACTCGACGAGGTCGGCGAGGGTGCGGTTCACGATCTCGGCGCGCGGCTCCGCGTCGAAGGACATGAGGATGACGTAGCCGCGGTCCATGTCGAGGCAGTACCGCATCGCGGGGTCGTCGGTGGGGCCGCCGAGGACGAGGATGTGGGTCTCGTCGCCGCCCGCGGCGACCGGCACCACGGTGAAGGGATCGGGCCCCTCGTCGGCGGTGTCGAGGGTGAACAGCACGTCGATGAACGCGGGCACACCGACGTCGCACAGCACCTCGGCGTCGGCCTCGGACAGTCCGCGTTCCTCGGCGACGGCACGGTCCAGCGTGACCACGCGGTCCGCACCGAACAGTTCCGTCATCTCGTCATGGGTGGCCATGCGTCCTCTGCTTCCCCTCGTACTCGGTGTGTTCGGTCGGCCTCTGTGTGTTCAGTCGGCGAGGCCGGCCCGCCGCAGCAGCTTCAGCCAGTCGTCGTACTCCACCAGCTCGTCGTCGACCAGGGCGAGCCGTTTGTACTCGTCGAACCTGGCCAGCCGATCCAGGAAGTACGCCTCCACACTGGGCGCGAGCTGGTCGAAGCGCTCCGCGTCGACCCAGTCCGCGCCCTCTTCCGGTGCGCCGAGGACGCCACCCGCGCGGTCGAGGAAGACCGGTGCCTCCTGGACCATCCCGACGCAGTAGAGCTTCTCTGGGGACAGGGGCAGCGGGGAGTCGACCACCGGCTCGCAGTAGAACTGGTGCTCCTCGGCCTCCTCCAGGCCGAAGAGCTGCACGGACGGCCCGCAGCTCGCGCCGTCCAGCACCCGGCAGAAGTCCAGGAACTCCCGCGGCACCCCGTCGGCCTCCGCGGCGGCGGCCGTCTCCTCGTCGATCGTCCCGCCGAGCGTGAACCCGAGTACGTCCGGGCTCTCCGCCAGCGCCGTCCGCAGGGCGTCCACGGTCGCGATCAGACGGGACGACGCCGGGCTCGCGCTAGTCATCTGGCCACCACTTGATGTCGATGTTGATCGGATTGCCGTCCGGAAGATCCTTGATCTGCGGACGTATCTGCTGCGTGCCGATGTCGTAGTTCGTCGTCCGGTCGAGCATCCGCAGGTTACGCCACGCGTCCGGACCACCTGTCTGGAGCTCGTTGACGTGGTCGGGCTGCATTTTACGGGCGGCCTGCGCGGCCTCCTCGGCGAACTCGGGGTCGTCCTTGTGGTTCCTGCGGATGAGCGCTTCCAGCGCGCCCTTGTACTTCGCGGTGATCTCCTTGTCGCGGTAGTCCTCGGTCCTGCCCTTGAACTTGAAGAGGCTCCCCTCCTCGCCGAGCCGCTGCAGGGCCCGCGCCTTCCGTTCGAAGGCCTGCTTGGGCATCCCGGGCTTCCACTCCAGGGTGACGGTGTGCGGGTCCTTGGTCGTGTCCGGCTGGTTCTTGCCGATCCCGCCGGCGTCACGGACGGTGTCCTGGTCGCGGGAGCGCTTGACGATGCTCTGGAGCATCGTCTCGATGTTCTTGTCGTTGCGCGCGTGGTTGTCGCCCATCGCCCGCACGCCCTTGGACACGTCCTGGAGGTGCTTGTGGAGCTGGTCCTCGGCCTCCTCGATGGCCTTGAGGATCTTCTCGGCACCGGTCTCGACGGCCGCCGCGAGGGCGCCCTTGCCGCGTGTCCGGTTCAGCCCGGCCCGGCTGCGGCGCAGGTGGGGGCGGGCGCCGGACTCGTGCTCGTCGGCCTGGGAGGTGATCCGGTCGGCGAGCCGTTCGTGCAGCTCCTGGTCGCTGCGCACGGTGTCGCTCACGCGGCGCCTCCCCCCTTCGCGCTGAAGGTCCCCGTGGTCCCCGTGGCGGCGTCCAGCCCCTCGGAGAAGCCCTCGCTGCCCGCGTGCAGGGTCTTTCCGGGGCTGTAACCGTCCTGCAGCCCCACGGCGTTGGCGCCGACCTGGATGACGAGGTCGGTGGCCATGTTGCCGAGCGCGGAGTAGACGGGCCCCATGGCGACGGACATGAGCTCCTCGACCAGGAGGTGCTCGGCCTCCTTCAGCAGCCGCCGCACGATGAGCCGGGTGGCCTGGGTTGCGCCGAGCGCGCCGACCTCGGACAGCCCGAGCGTGAAGGGCGCGGCGGCCTGGGCGGCGATGATCTCGGCGGCCAGGATGCCCAGTTGGACGATGGCGGCGACCTTGGCACCCGCCACCGCGATGGCGGCCCCGTCCAGGGCCACCGCACCGATGTCGGCCGCCTCACCGAGGCGCTCCAGATGTACGTCGCTGACCTTGCCCCAGTGCTGCTGGAACGCGGCGGTCGCGATGCCCTCGTTTCCTTCGAGGAACTCGCGCACGACACTCGTCGTCGCGTCCTTGCCCTGCCGCATCTGCGAGGCGAACGAACGCAGTCCGTCGGCCATGTCGCGGTAGTCGTCCTCGTCGACATTGGGCCACTCGACACCGATGAGGTCCAGCACCCAGGCCGCCTCGTCGGGCAGCACGACTCCCATCCCCGTTCCCCCTTCGCCTTGGCAGGACCATTTCAGGTCACGCGTGCGACGGCCGAACTTTACTACGGGAGGGGGGATTTGCTCAGGCTCCGGAAGGGAACGGGGCCAGTTCGCGGGGCGGGTGGGGCGGTTCCGGCTGATGAGACGGGGCATGAGCAGACCCGGTCGATGGAGGGGGATGAACGGGCCCCGGGTGCGGCGGCCGGAACTCGACTGTGACGTACGGGCCTTGGGGCACGGCGAGGGCCGGACCTCGGCGCTGACGCAGCGACCTTGGGGCGCTGGGCCGGGAACTCTGCGCTGACCGAGGACCCTTGCGGTACGAAAGCCAGAACTCAGCGGTTGCCGAAGGGACTTGCTGAACGGGATCCGCCAAGGCCTCTCGGTCCTCCCGGTCCGGAGTACCGCCAGGGCCCGGCTGAATCCCCGGAAGCCGCACGGGTCTCCGCGTCGGACCGTGACGCGCCCTGGTCTTCACCGTGCTCGCCCTCGGCACTCCGCGTACGCGCTTCCTGCCACTCCCCGAAGCGTTCGCCGGCCTCACGGGCCTCGGCGTCGGAACGCTGTTCCCCCGCGCGACGGACCTTGGCCGCCCCGGCGAACAGGGCGGTCGTGTACTCCGGGTCGGTGAAGGCCTGTTCCGCCGCGAGGTCGCCGCGCAGCACCCTGCCCGCCATCTCCCGCAGCTTCGGGTCGGGCCCGGTGCTCAGTGTGCGCAACGCGCGCAGCAGGCTGCGGGCCCGCTCCTCGTCCTTCGCGACGCCCAGCAACTCCCCCTGATCCACCTCACGCCCGTCCGCCACGCGAACCCTCCCCCTTCTTCACACCGGTCGCCCCAGTATCCAACAGCCGCCGGAGGGACGGGAGTCACCGTCGCCGACCGTGTGAGGACAGCGTGGCGGCGGTGGTGCCACTGGGCAGATCGACCTCGGCGCGCACCGTCTTCCCCGGCGGTGGCTCCCGGTCCCGCACCTCCCACCGGTCGGCGAGCGCGTCGACGAGGACGAGCCCGCGGCCCCCGTCACCGAGCAGCCGCATCGGCCGTACGGCGGGAAAGGGCTCGTCGCGGGTGTCGGTGACCTCGATACGGACACTGCCGGTGACGAGGGCGAGCCGCAGCTCGAAGTCCCGCCCGGGGACCCGGCCGTGGGTGACGGCGTTCGCGGCGAGCTCGGCGACGATCACGGCGACGGCGTCGGAGACCGGGGTGCCGTGCGGGATGCCCCAGTCGTGCAGCTGGTTCAGGGCGAGGTGGCGGGCGAGGCGGGCACCTCGCGGGGTGGGGCTGAGGCGCTGGGCGAACGTACGTACGGTAACCGGGGGTTGGTGGGGGTGAGGTGCGGTCATGGACCCAATCTGGGGTCCGGAAGGGCGCTTCACCAGGTGGGGCGCGCGTACGCTGCGGCAGCGTACGCGGTCACGGACTGGACAGTACGCGTGACGGACCGTGACCATGGGCGCGGGAGGTGACCGACTGTGGTCGATGGTGGCGGTGAGCCGGAGTCGTCGGACAGCATGCGGACGTTCGGGGCGGTGCTGCAAGCCCTGCGGGAGCATTCCGGGTTGAGCCGGGAGGAGTTCGGCGACCTGGTGGGGTTCTCCAAACACACCGTGGCGTCGGTGGAGTTGGGCCGCCGGATGCCGGATCTGGTACTCGTGGAGCGGGGCGAGGAGGCGACGGGGAACACGGGGGCGTTGCGGAAGTCGTTCCCGAAGCTGGCCCGGCAGCCGGGGTTGGCGGCGTGGTTTCGGCAGTGGGCGGGGCTGGAGGCGACGGCGATCACCCTGTACACGTATGAATGCCGGTTGATTCCAGGGCTGTTGCAGACGGAGGCGTATGCGCGGCAGCTGTTCACCGACGAACTCCCGCCGCTGGACGACGAACAGATCGAGGCGCAATGGGTCGCCCGGGCGGAGCGGCAACAGTTGCTGCGGGAGCGGCCGAACACCACATACAGCTTCATCATCGAGGAACACCTGCTTCTCCGTCGCACGGGCGGGACGGAGACGACGCGCAAACTGGTCGAACACCTGCTGGAGACATCCGAGTTGCGAAACGTCGAGATCCAGGTCATGCCATCGGTACGCGAGTCGCACGCCGGACTGCATGGCCCCATCCGCCTGGCGGAAACCTCGGAGAACCAGTGGTTCGCCTACAACGAGGGACAGTTGAGCGGCTTGTTGATCTCCGACCCGAAAGCGGTCAGTGTGCTCCAACGGCGGTATGCCAGGATGCGTTCACAGGCTCTCACCATCTCGGACTCCGTGAGCCTGTTGCAGCGGATGCGAGGGGACCTATGAGCACCAGTGAACTGGCCTGGTTCAAGAGCAGCTACAGCAGCGGCTCCGGTGACGACTGCGTCGAGGTCGCGCTCTCCTGGCGTAAGTCCAGCTACAGCAGCAGCGGTGACGGCGACTGCGTCGAGGTCGCCGCCTGCCCCGCCACCATCCACATCCGCGACTCCAAGAACCCGGACGGTCCCCGCCTCACCGCCTCCCCCGCCCCCTGGGCCGACTTCCTCGCCCACCTCACGAAGTGAGCGCGTCCCGCATCCTCTTGGCAGTGACCGCAGGGTCGTAGCCGTCGGGGACGCCCTCGACCAGGATGATGTCGGCTTCGATGTGCCGCGAGCGCAACGGGGCGATCTCCTGGTACGCGGCGGAGTCCCACCACGCCCGGGCCTCGGCGATTCCCGGGAAGCCGATGACGACCACGGGCCCTGTCCAGCCGCCCTCCCGCACCTCGTGCTCGGTGCCGTGCACCAGGAAGCGGCCGCCGTACGGCTCGAAGGTGCCGGTGATCCGCTCGATGTACTCGGCGATCTCCGGATGCGGTGCGACCTCACGCAGGTGGGCTATGGCGTAGGCGGTCATTGCTGTCCTCCTGGTCGGTGCGACTGGCTACGCCGGTGAGCCTGGCACGCTGCCGGACCGGGGTCGATGACCTCAGAGGTAACCGGCGTCCACGAAAACCGCCTCGCCGACCGTCGTACCCCCCGGGTACGTTCGCCCCGTGTGCCACTACGCCGAGACCTCGTACAAGCTGCACTACGCGTGCGTGTCCTGCCGCGTGGCGTTCAAGCGACACCCGGCTCGCGGCGGACACCGTTGCCCCAACTGCTCCCGGCCGATGGCCTGCGCCGGCCACGACTTCGCGGCACCCGGGCGCCGGGACGTCGAGGCGTGGACCGTGGTGGCCGCGGTCCTCGCCGCCGGGCTGCGCTACGAGGGCTTCGAGCCCTGCGGCTGCGGCCGTGAGCCGAGGTTCCGGCCCCGGACGCGAGCCCAGCTACGAGCGCGCCGCATCGTGGCGTCCCGGACCGGGACTCCCCTGGCCGACGTGCTGGAACGCCCGGACCCGCAGATCCCCGCGTGACCTGACCGCCGGGGGCCGCCCGCTCACCTCCATCCCGTGACGGAGGACGCGGGCGACCCCACGGCGGTGGTCAGCCAGGCGTCAGCCGACCGCTCGTTCCGGTCCCAGCGTGGCCTCCAACCGCTCCCTCCACCCCGCATCCGCGAGACCCGCCCCCACCAGCACGTCCCGCCAGTCCTCCTTGGCCAGCTGAACGGCGTCGAGGATCCGGTCCACCCGTCCCTGTCCGCACAGCAGGGTCGCGGCGGCGATCCGTTCCTTGTCCTCCTGATCCCCCCGGTCGGTCAGATGGTTGACCAGTTCGGTGAGGAGATCCCCGACCACCTCGCCCTCCCGACCGGGGAAGTCCTCGGCGATACGCCGTTCGACCCGCACGGTAAGCCCCATTCACCCTCCTTGTTGTCATACGCCCCGATAAGCTACCGCGTCCGCCCCGGAGCACCCGGCAACCTGTCTCGCAAGAAACTTGACGGTCCCGCACTTTGCCGAACCCACAGCTCACCGACAGCCACCGTCCTTGAGATGCCGTGTCCATGACAGACACCCCCATGAACGACGCCCCCATGAACGACACCGCCCCGCGGGACGCCGCCGACGCGCCACGCAACCCGATCGGCCGCCGGACCGTCCTGGTCGCCACCGGTGCCACGGCCGCCACCCTCGCCGTGGGCGCCGCCGTCGCCCGGACTCCCGCGGCCCGGGCGACGGACACGGCCGACACCGCCCCCGTCGCCGCCGCGGCGGTCTGCACCCTCACCAAGGAGATGACCGAGGGCCCCTACTACCTCGACGGACAGTACGTCCGCGCCGACATCACCGAGGGCAAGACCGGCTTCCCCCTCAAACTCGCCCTCACCGTCGTCGACGACGACACCTGCGCCACGATCAGCAACGCCCTCGTCGAGATCTGGCACTGCGACGCGCTGGGCGAGTACTCCGGTTACGTCGGCGCCAACGGCCACAGCGAGCCCGACAGCGGCACCTTCCTGCGCGGCGGAGTCCTGACCAACGCCAACGGGGTCGCCAACATCACCACGGTGTACCCGGGTTGGTACGTGGGCCGCTGCGTGCACATCCACGTGAAGGTGCACGTGAACGTCACGCTCACCTCCGACGGCTCCTTCACCGGCGGCACCGAACTCCACACCGGACAGCTCTTCTTCGACGAGACGGTCACCGCCAAGGTCGGCGCGCTGTCGCCGTACTCGGCCAACAAGGTCACCCGCACCACCCTCGCCCAGGACGGGATCTACGACGACCGCGGCGCCGCGTCCGGCCTCCTAACCCTCACCGCCCTCGGCAGTTCGCCCTCCGCCGGTTACACCGGCACGCTGACCCTCGGCGTCGAGCGCTGACGCGACGACTCATCCCCACGCGCCCTGGGCGACCGTAGGCCGCAATCACGGTGGCCCAGGGCGTGCGCCTCCGGCTTGATAACCTCCGCCTCCACGACGACGGGGAACGGGAGACGGGCGATGACGGAAGCTGGACCGGTGGGACCGGCGGGGCCGGCCGGGTCGGCGAGCGCTCCGGGAGCCTGGTCCGCGGGCATGCGGTCCGGCGTTCCCGTCGGGGGGCTGGTCGCCCTGGTCTCCGTCACCGCCATCGGCAGGGTGTGGGCGGACTGCGACACCGGCGTCAACACGGCGGCCAACAGTCTCGCCCTGCTCCTCCTCGCACCGCTCATCTGGATCGCCGCCGCCCTGCCCTGGGTCGTCCTGCACGGCACCCTTGGCAGGCGTCACCGCGGCGCGGCACTGGCCGCGGGGCTCGTCTTCACCGTGTGGTTCACCTGGTTCCTGGTGACCTGGCTCGGCATCCTGGACTCCTACCCGGACCCGATATGCCCGGGCAACGTCCCGCCCTGGTGGCCGAGTCACCTCCCCTCCTAACCGGCGGGGGCCGTCCGCCACCCCACCGGGTGGCGGACGGCCCCGTTCAGCTGTCCCGGCTCACTTGCCCGGGCACGGCTGCCACGCCATGTGGTACACGGTGCTGATGTCGCCGTCCGTCGAGTCCATCGTCATGAAGCTGACCTTGGACGGCGAGGAGGAACCCGCGTTGACGCGGATCTCCGTGTTGATGTTGAAGTTGCGCTGAACTCCACAGGGGGCCCAGACCAGTTGGGCCCAGTCGGTGGTGTCGGTCGCCTGCCAGTTGTCGTTGTAGACGCCGGTGAAGCTGTGGGTCTTGAAGGCCGTCTGCGAGGAGCCCTGGAAGTAGTACGAGGCTCTCTGCACGGCGCTCGCGCCGGACTGGAGTGCGGCGAAGCCGCGGTAGTCCGCCTGGGCGATGGCGTACGTGAAGCCCGACGGGACGTGCACGATCAGGTTGAGCTGGCAGTTCTTGCGGAACGCCGTGGGGTCGGAGTTGCCGCCGACCTGCGCGAGGTAGTCGCTGTAGGTGACCGTGAACGCGGTGTTGTCCTCGGAGACGGCGACGGCCGCCGTTCCCGCGGGACAGCCGGAGCCGTTCACCGTCGCGACGTTGATGACGATCTTGTCCGGGGGCGGGTCGACGAACCCGCCGGACGGGTTGTGCGCGGGCATCGCCGCGGTGACGAGGGCGGCGATGGCGCCGCCCAGGAGCAGTCCACTTGCCATGGGGGGTCTCTCCTCTGCGCTGAAGTGTTGAAGCGTGGAGAACCTGTGTGTTTTCTGTGGAGCACCGCGGCGATCGAATCGTAGGGAGCGCCCTGTGGCACAGCCAGGGCGAACTCCGGCCATTCACCCCGGCCCATTCACAACCCCACCCATGACGGGTGCCGCGCCACGCCCGAACTCGCTTGGAAACAGGGGTGGTTGAGCGCCACATCCCTCGGCTCTGGCGTCTCCGACGGGTACACGGCCACACTGACCGTCGGCGTCAACTCCGGCTGACCGGCGGCCCGTTCCGCACACACATGGGCGCGGCGTCCCGGCTGAGGCGCCACGCCCGCCCGGCGCCTCAGCCGCCCTCGACCTTCCGCAGCAGCCCCAGCAGCGTCTCCCGCTCCGCCTCCGCCAGACCCTCGAAGCACTCCGCGAGCACCGCGTCCGCCACCTCGTGACCGGCCTTCAGCACGCGCTCCCCCTCGACGGTGAGGTGGTGCTCGATACGGCGACCACGCCCAGGGCGCCGATCCAGCAGGCCCTGGGCCACCAGGCGTCCGGCGAGCGTGCCGAAGGCCTGCTCGGTCTGGAACGTCGCCGCCGCCAGCTCCCGCGCACTGGCGCCGGGCCGGCGGCCGATCGCCCGCAGCGCGTCCCACTGCGCGAGTGTGCTGCCGACGGACGCGAGGCGGTTGTCGAGCGTCCGGTGCTGGCGGTACTGGACGGCCTTCACGGCCCGCCCGAGGTCCTGCAGTTCAACGGCCATGCCCGTCAGCCTAACACCCTGACTAAGCTTGCTTATATAAACATCCTTAGTTATGGTTCCGGGCATGACGACGAACATCAGCACGAACACGATCACGACACTCACCGAATCCGGCCCCGCCACCGGCCGCCCCGTCCTCGTCCTGCACGGCGGCGGCGGTCCCGCGACCGTCGCCCCGATCGCCGAGCACTTCGCCCGGACCGCCTCCACCCTGCTGCCCACCCACCCCGGCTGGAACGGCACTCCCCGGCCCGACGACCTCACCACCGTGAGCGGCCTCGCCGCCGGCTACCTCCGCCTCCTGCGCGAGCGCGGACTGTCCGACGTCCTGGTCGTCGGCTCCTCGCTCGGCGGCTGGATCGGCGTCGAACTGGCCGCGGCCGACACGGAGGGCCTGATCAGCGGGCTGGTCGTGATGAACTCGGTCGGCATCGAGGTCGACGGCGAACCGGTGCGGGACTTCTTCGCCCTCGACGCGCGGGGCGTCGCCGAGTACGCCTTCCACGACTCCGAGCGCTTCTACGTCGACCCGGCGACCGTCCCGGCCGAGCGACTCGCCGTCATCCAGGGCAACATGGCGGCCCTGCGCGTCTTCTCCGGCGGGCCCGCCATGAGTGACCCCGCCCTCCGCCCCCGCCTCGCGGCCGTCACCGTTCCCACCCTCGTCCTGTGGGGCGAGAGCGACCGCATCGTGACGCCGGCCTACGGCAAGGAGTACGCCGCGTCGTTCCCGGACGCCCGCTTCGCAGTGGTGGCGGAAGCCGGTCACCTGCCCCATCTCGAACAGCCCGCGCGCACCTTCGCCCTGCTCGACGACTTCGCCGCGCGGACCGGGCGCAGCTGAGGTGCCGGGTCGGCCCGAGAGCGACCCGGACACCCGTGAGTCCTACGGGTTCTCCCAGGCCGCCGGCTCGGCCGCCAGCTGCCGCACCGGCTCGGGCAGCGCGTCCTGCGCGATGTCCGCGATGGTGACGCCCTCCAGGATCTTGCGGACGTTGGCCCGCAGGGCGACCCACAGCGGGAGCAGCGGCTGCGCGGAGCCCGTGTACTCCAGGCCGGTGGGCCGCTCGCCGCGCACCGACACGATGGGCCCGTCGACGGCCCGGATGACGTCCGCGACGGTGACGGCCGACGCCTCGCGGGCGAGCCGGTAACCACCGCCCCCGCCCCGCCTGCTGTCGACGATTCCGCCGCGCCTGAGGTCGCCGAGAATCCCCTCCAGGAACTTGTGCGGAATGTCCTGGACAGCGGCGATGGCCTCGGCTTTCACCGGCCCCGCGTCCTGCCTCACGGCAAGCTCCAGCACCGCCCGTACCGCGTAGTCCGCCCGTGCAGAGATCCTCATACGGCAATTGTGCGGCGTCCGGCCATAGAGAATGGCCACATCACAATGACCCCACCACTCACAGCACGGGCGAATCGGCCGGGCGGACGGGCCGGGGGCGGACACAAGGAACGGGCACGACCAGGAGGCGCTCCCTTGGAGCTGAGCAGACGTACATTCAGCGCCCTCGCCGGCACCGCGGCGCTCGGCTTCGCGCTGAGCGGCAGCGGTGGCGAGACCACCCGGGCGTACGCCTCCCACAGCGTGCCGACCGGGCCCGCGCCGGGCCCGCCCACCGCCGACCGGCTGCGGCACAAGGTCGGCTTCGACGAGTACTCGCTGCTGGTCGACGGCCGGCGCCTGGTGCTGTGGTCCGGCGAGATGCACCCCTTCCGGCTGCCCAGCCCGTCGCTGTGGCGGGACGTCCTGCAGAAGATGCGCGCCCACGGCTTCAACGCGGTGAGCGTGTACGTCGCCTGGAACTACCACTCCCCCGGCCCCGGCCAGTACGACTTCACGGGCGTCCGCGACCTCGACCTGTTCCTGCGCACGGCCACCGAGACCGGCCTGTACGTGATCCTGCGCCCGGGCCCGTACATCAACGCGGAGGTCGACGGCGGCGGCTTCCCGGGCTGGCTGACGGCCACCGCGGGCCGGGCCCGCACCTCCGACCCGACCTATCTGTCGTACGTCGACGAGTGGCTGGGCGAGGTCGACGCCATCGCCTCCCGGCACCTGTTCACCAAGGGCACCGGCACGGTCCTGCTCTACCAGATCGAGAACGAGTACGACGCCTTCGTCGACGAGCCCCTCGGTCGGGACTACATGTCCCACCTGTACAAGAAGGTGCGCGCCGACGGGATCGACGTCCCGCTGTTCCACAACGACAAGGGCAGGAACGGCTACTGGACGCCCGGCACCTTCAACACCGGCGGCCAGGAGCACGGTTGGCTGTACGGCTTCGACGGCTACCCGGTCCCGGCCGAAGTGCCGCCGGACTGGGGTCACTTCGGCGAGGGCGGGCTGAAGGGCGGGGCCACGGCCAGTCCCTCGACGCCCGGGTTCCTCCCGGAGTTCGGCGGCGGCTGGTTCGACCCGTGGGGCGGGGCCACCTTCGACGGCAAGGGATACGCCGAGGCACGGCGGACCCGGGACTCGGCCTACGAGCGGCGCTTCCAGCTCACCAACCTCGCCAACGGCATCACCGTGCACAACGTCTACATGACCTTCGGCGGCACCTCCTGGGGCTGGCTGCCCGCACCGCAGGTCTACACGTCGTACGACTACGGGGCGGCGATCGACGAGGCGCGCAGGCAGACCCCGAAGCTCGCGCCGACTCACCAGCTCGGCCAGCTCCTGCGTACCGTGCCGGACTTCGCCAAGCTCGACCGGGCGGACGCGGTCCGGGCCGCGGACGAGCGGCTGAAGGTGTACCACCTGACCAACCCGGACACCGGCTCCCATGTGTACGTCGTGCGCAACGACACCGACGCGCCGATCACGACCACGATCCCGGACGCCGGGATCGACGTGGCGTTCACCGTCGCCGCCCATGACGCCCGACTGCTCACCGCCAACCTGCAACTGGGCGTGCGCACGCTCAAGTTCGCCACCGCGCAGCCCATGATGTACCTCAGGGTCGGGCGGATGGACGTCGCCGTGTTCACCGCCCCGCACGGCGAGATGGCGCAGGTCCTGATGGAGTACCCGGAGGAGCCGCTGGTCTATCGGGGCGACGCGGAACCCGCGTGGAACTACGACCTCGGGATCCTGCGGGTCACCGCGCCCATGGGCGTCGGCGGACTGACCCGGGTATTCGTCGAGGGCGGTGGCAGCGAGACCCCGCTGCTGCTGGTCTTCGCCGACGACGCGACCTCGCTGCGGCTGTTCCCGCTGGACACTCCTACCGGCACGGTGCTGGTGTACGGCCCCTCGCTGGTGCGCGAGGCCACCCTGGACGGCACGACCGCCCACCTGACCGGCGACACCGTCGAGGCGACGGGCATGGAGGTGTGGGGGCCGCGCGGCATGGAGCGGATCACCTGGAACGGGCGCCCGCTGCGCACCTCCGCCACCCCCATGGGCAGCCTGCGGGCCGACATGCCGCCGACGCCGGGGCAGCTCCCGGTGCCCGCCGTGGGCGAGGTGCGGCTGCCCGCGCTGAGCGGCTGGCGGCGCCGTGTCGAGAACTTCGAGGCCGCCCCGGACTACGACGACTCCGGCTGGACGACGGCCGACCGCACGAGCTCGTACAGCGTGACCCCGGTCCCGGACGGCGGGCCGGTCCTCTTCGCCGACGACTACGGCTTCCACTACGGGGACGTCTGGTACCGGGGACGGCTGACGGACGCGGACGACCTGGAGTCGGTGTCCCTGGCGTACAGCACGGGCACGCAGGGACTGCTGATGGCGTGGCTGGACGGGAAACCGCTGGGCACGCACCGGATGCCGGTGCCGGACAAGGGCACCGCACGGAAGGGGAGTTGGGCGGCGAAGGCCGTCTTCGACGTACCGCCGGCCTCCGGAAGGTCCCCCCGGGTCCTGTCCGTCCTCGTACGGCGGATGGCGCACGACATGGACGGCGGGTCCGCCGACTCCCACAAGGTGGCCCGGGGGTTGACGGCCGTCACCTTCAAGGGCGGTTCCCCGAAGGCGAGTTGGCGCATCCAGGGCGAGTCGACACCCGACCCGGTGCGCGGGCCGCTCAACAACGGCGGGCTGTACGGGGAGCGCAAGGGCTGGCATCTGCCAGGGTTCGCCGAGAAGGGCTGGGAGGCGGCGGAGTTCCCCCGCGCCGACCGGCGCCAGGGTGTCACCTGGTACCGGACGACGTTCCGGCTGGCCGTCGACTCCGGTATCGACGCCTCCATCGGCCTCACCCTCGACGACGACCCGGAGCACGCCTACCGCGTCCAGATCTTCCTCAACGGCTGGAACATGGGCCAGTACGTCAACGACGTGGGCCCGCAGCACACCTTCGCCCTGCCGAACGGCATCCTGCGCACCCGCGGCACCAACACCCTGGCGCTGGTGGTGCTGTCCGACGGGACGACGGAGTCGGGGCCGAAGGACGTACGGCTGAAGGCGATGGGTGCCTCGGCCGGAGGAGTCCCGGTGACACCGGTGGACTCCCCCGGCCTCGGATCCGTCTAGGGGCGGTCGTCGCATTCCCGTCGTCCGCCCGGAGGGCGGGCCGCGCGGCGTCAGGTGCGTGCTCTCGGCGTGCCGGACGCAGGCCCTCGTACTGGTTGTACGTGGGTCTGTGGCCGGTGCGGCGAGAGGGCGTGCATGGCGTCGCGCGGCAGGCGGGAATGCGACGACAGCCCCTAGGCCAGCCGGATCACGTTCCAGGACAGCGGCTCCAGTACGGCGGTGAGGGTGCCGTCCTGGAGCGCGGTGCCCTCGGCCGGGTGCGGGGCGACCCGCTCGGGGGTGTCGAGGGTGTTGCGGGCGTCCGGGTCGGCGTCGGCGAGGACGCTGTGCTCGACGACGCTCGTCAGGTCGAGGCCGTTGAGGGCGACTTCGAGCGGCAGTGCCTCGCTCCGGCTGCGGTTGACCGCGAACACGGTGACCGAGCCGTCCTCGGCGCGGACCGCCGTGGCGTGCAGGAGGTCCGTCTCGCCGTACTTCTTCGTCTCGTGCGTCGGCGAGTCGACCCGCACGTCGAGGACCTCGCCCCGGCCGTACCGCGAGGCCTGGGCGAACGGGAAGAACGTCGTCTGGCGCCAGGCCGGGCCGCCCGGCTCGGTCATGATCGGGGCGATCACGTTGACGAGCTGGGCGAGGCAGGCGACGGTGACGCGATCCGCGTGCCGCAGCAGGGCGATGAGGAGGGAACCGAAGAGGACCGCGTCCAGGACGCTGTAGTTGTTCTCCAGGAGACGCGGCGCCTCCGCCCAGTCCCGCGTGCCGGAGTTCTCGATCTCGTGCCACTCCGAGATGTACCAGACGTTCCACTCGTCGAAGGAGAGGTTGATCTTCTTCTTCGACTTCAGCTTCGCGCCGATGTGGTCGGCGGTGGCGACCACGTTCTCGATGAAGGACTCCATGTCGACGGCGGAGGCGAGGAACGAGTCGACGTCACCGTCCTCGGGCTGGTAGTAGGCGTGCAGGGAGATGTAGTCGACGAGGTCGTACGTCTCCTCCAGGACCGTCGCCTCCCAGGCGGCGAAGGTCGGCATGGACTGGCTGGAGGAGCCGCAGGCGACGAGTTCGACGCCCTGATCGATCTGGCGCATCGCGCGGGCGGTCTCGGCGGCGGTCCTGCCGTACTCCTGGGCGGTCTTGTGACCGGTCTGCCAGGGGCCGTCCATCTCGTTGCCCAGGCACCAGAGGTTGATGCCGAAGGGGTCCTTGTCGCCGTGCGCGGCACGGAGGTCGGACAGGGCGGTGCCGGCGGGGTGGTTGGCGTACTCCTGGAGTTCGAGGGCCTCGGCGACGCCCCGGGTGCCGAGGTTGAGGGCCATCATGGGCTCGGCCTGGGGGCCGATCTTCTTCAGGAAGGCGATGTACTCGGAGAGACCGAAGCGGTTGGTCTCGGTGGAGCGCCAGGCCAGGTCGAGACGGCGGGGGCGGTCCTCGGCGGGGCCGACGGAGTCCTCCCACTTGTACCCGGAGACGAAGTTGCCGCCGGGGTAGCGGATGGCGGTGACGCCGAGTTCGCGGACGAGGTCCAGGACGTCGGTACGGATGCCGTCCTCGTCGGCGGTGGGGTGGCCCGGTTCGAAGATGCCGGTGTAGACGCAACGGCCGAGGTGTTCCACGAAGGAGCCGAAGAGGCGGGGGTTGACTTCGCCGATTTTGAAGGCGGGGTCGAGGGTGAAGCGGGCGGTGCTCATGTGGGCCTTTCGGGTTCAGATTCGTCTGCAGGTGGTTCGTGGCTGGTCGCGCAGTTCCCCGCGCCCCTAAACCGGTTCTGGCCAGCCGTTTCTTGTCCAGTTCAGTTTGTTCAGGCCCAGCTTCGGGGTGCCGTTGTCCTCTGCGTCGTAGAAGTGGTACGCCAGCCAGTCCTGGCCCCTTGCCCTGAACACCGACTCGCCTCCTGTGCCGACGTACCTGCCGTGGCCTGCCAGCAGCAGGTCGCCGCCGCCCTCCAGGAGCGGCTTGCCCGTGCTGTCCACGTACGGGCCGGTGATCGTCGTAGACCTTCCGACTCTGATCTTGTACGTGGAGTTCGCTCCCGCACAACAGGCGTCGTACGACGCGAAGAGGTAGTAGTAGCGGCCGTGCCGGACGATGGCCGGTCCCTCCACCGCGTACGGGGCGTCCGGGCGGGTGGCCAGGTGGTGGACGGTGGCGTCGGGGCGGGCCTTGCCCGTGACGGGGTCCAGCTCGACCATGCGGATGCCGGTCCAGTACGAGCCGAACGACATCCACAGCCGACCGTCCGCCCGGACGATCGCCGGGTCGATGGCGTTGAAGGAGTCGCTCGTCCCGGAGGTGAAGACCTTGCCGTGGTCGGCCCAGGTGCCGGGGAGGCCGGACGGGGACGTGGCCACGCCGATCGCGGAGTGGTTGGTGCCCCAGGACGAGACGGCGTAGTAGAGCCAGTACCGGCCGGCTCGGTACGACACGTCGGGCGCCCAGGGATCACCGGTGCCGTTGTACTCGTACCACCAACTCGGCGGCTCGGCGAAGGCGTTGCCCGCGTCGTTCCAGTGGCGCAGGTCCTTCGAGAGCCGGGCGCCGATCACGCCGCCGGTCGAGTAGGCCACGTACTGGCCGGACTTGAGCCGCAGGACGGTCGGGTCGTGGATGATCTGCTGGCCGGTGATCGGGAGCGGGTCGGGGTAATTCCCCTCGGCCTGGGCCGTGTTGGGGAGGAAGGCCAGAAGGACCGCCACCGCCACGGCCGTCATCGCTCTGCGCGCTCTCACTGGCCCGCCAATCCCGTGTGGGCCACGCCCGCCACGATCTGGCGTTGGAAGAAGACGAACACGATGATCAGGGGGAGGCCCGCCATGAGGCCGCCGGCCATGAGCTGGGCCCACTGGATGCCGTAGGAGTTCATGACGGTCGCGATGCCGTTCGGCATGGTCATCAGGTCGGGGTTGTTGGTCACCATGTAGGGCCACAGGAAGTTGTTCCAGGAGGCGATGAAGGTGAAGATGCCGACCGCCGCGAGGGAGGGCCGGGAGAGCGGCAGGACGATGGTGAAGAAGACCCGCCAGCGGCCCGCGCCGTCGATGAAGGCGGCCTCCTCCAGTTCGCGCGGGATGCCCTGGAAGAACTTGTAGAGGATGTAGACCATCGCGGCGGGCGCGCACTGGGGAAGGATCATGCCCCAGTAGGTGTCGACCATCCCCATCTGCTGGACCGTGGTGAACAGGGGGACGCCCAGGACGGCCGGGGAGACCATCAGGCCCGACATGACGAGACCCATGAGCGCGTTCTTGCCGCGGAACTCGGTGCGGGCGAAGCCGTATCCGGCGAGGGCGCTGACCGTCAGCACGACGGAGGTGACGCAGACCGACACCACCAGGGAGTTGACGAACCAGTTGCTGACGTTGCCGGTCTCCCACAGCGCCTTCCACGCCTGGACCGTCCAGGCCTTCGGCAGCCAGTGCGGGGGGATCTCGGCGGCCTCCGCCTCGGACTTGAGCGAGGTGAACAGGGCCGCGGCGATCGGCGCCAGGAAGACGGCGGAGACGGCGACGCCGATCAGGGTGAGCACGATCTGGCCGGGGGTCCAGGTACTGCGGGGCTTGAGGCGTATCTCGGTGCCGCTCATCGGGTGCCCTCCTCACGGGTGCGCAGCAGCCACATCCGCGCCAGGGCGACGACTGCGATGATCACGAAGAAGATGATGGACATCGCGGAGGCGTAGCCCACGCGGTAGCTGGTGAAGCCCTGTTCGAGGGTGTACTGGACGAAGGAGCGGGTGCTGACTTCCGGTCCCGGTCCGAAGTCCATCATCACGACGGCCTGGTCGAACAGTTGCAGCGAGGCGAGGATCTGGAGCGCGATCACCAGGCCGGTGATGTTGCGGAGCATCGGCAGCGTGATGTGAACCATGCGGTGCCAGGCGTTGGCGCCGTCCAGTTTCGCGGCCTCGTACAGGTGGCCGGGGATGCCCTGGAGGGCGGCGAGGTAGAGCAGGAAGCTGAAGCCGACCGTCCACCACAGGGTCTCGATGACGATGGCGGGCATGGCGTACGACTTGTCGGTCAGCCAGGGTGTGTCGAGCCCGAAGGTCTCGTTGACCAGGCCGATGCCCTGGGTGAACAGCCACTGGAACATGTTGGCGGCGACCGTCGAGGGCAGCAGGAACGGCACGAAGAAGCACAGCCGCCACAGCCACTTGCCGCGCTCGATGTGGTGGGCGAGCATCGCCAGCAGGAAGGCGAGGGCCGTGATGCACGGGACGACCAGCAGCGTGAAGTACGCGCTGTGGCCGAGCGCGTCCCACATCGCCTGGTCGTTCAGGGCCTCGCGGTAGTTGTCGAGGCCGACGAAACTCGTGGCGTCGCCGGAGATGTTGGCGTCCGTGAAGCTGAGGTAGACGCCGCGCAGCAGGGGCCAGATCACGAACAGCGCGAAGAGCGCCAGGAACGGGGCGACGAACCAGCCGCCGTGCTGGAAGCCCTGCTTGCGGCGGACGGTCGCCGTCGCGGTGGCGGTCCTGGCGCGTGCGCCCGTGAGAACGGTCTGAGCGCTGGTCGTCATGCGACGGCACCTCCCTGCGCGGCGGTCCTGCCGTCCATGGGGTTCTTCGAGGCGAGGAGCTTGGTGAGGTGGCTCTTCATCGTCTGCGCGACCTTGTCCGGCTTGGCGGAGCCCATGGTGGAGGAGACGACGACCGGGCCGAGGTCCTGGGCGAGGACGCCGGTGGAGCCCGCGAACCACACCTTCGGCTCGGTGGCCTGGTGGTCCATGGCGCTCGCGTACTCGTTCTGCGGGGTGAGCTTCTTGTACGCGGCGGTGGAGAGCGTCGGCGTGTACGCGGGGATGTGACCGCCGGCCGCCCACTGCAGGGCGTGCGTGACGACGTAGGCGGCGAGCTGGTGCGCGCCCTCGTTGGTGGCGCCGCCTCGGTTCGCCTGGTGGGGCAGGACGAAGGCGTGCGACTCGGCGTGGGTGGCCTGCTTGCCGAAGACGGGTGGCAGCGGGGTCGCGCCGTAGTCCAACTTCGCTCCGGAGAAGACGGGCACGGACCAGTTGCCCTCCCAGGTGAAGGGGGCGCCGTTGATGAACTGTTCGCCGGTGGGGGCGCCGGGGATGACGTACCCGTCGGTGACGTGTCTGCGGAGGAACTCCAGGACCTGGGTGGCCTTGTCGGTGTCGAAGAGGACCTCGGTGTTGCCGTCGTCGAACCACTTGCCGCCGAGCTGGGTGTAGAAGGCGACGAAGAACCACCACTGGAAGTTCTGGTCGTTGGTCCACAGGCCGATCGTCTGGAGCCCCTTCTTCTGGACGGCCTTGGCCTTCTTCAGGGCGTCGAACCACTCGTCGGTGGAGGTGACCGGGATCATCCGGCCGTCGTCGCCCAGGAGGTCCGCCTTCTTCAGCACGTCCTTGCGGTAGAAGCAGAGCTGGACGTGGATGTCGAGCGGGAGGGCGTAGAGCCTGCCGTCGATGACACCGCGCTTCCACAGCGCGGGGTTGTAGTCCTGCTCGCGCACGCCGTACTTGGCGAGGAGGTCGACGTCCCAGGGGTCCAGGAGGCGGCCGGGCGAGAAGCCGGTGACGCGGCCCATGTGCATGACGCCGAGGTCGGGTGCGCGGTTGCCGGCGGCGGCCATGGCGAGCTTGGTGTAGAAGGGGTTGCCCCACTGGAGGGTGGAGTCCTTGACGTCGATGTCCGGGTTGGCCGCACGGAAGGCGTCCAGCATCGCGATCATGTTCGCGCCGTCGCCGCCGCTGAAGAGGTTCCAGTAGCGCACCCGGGTGTCCGCGCCGGAGGCGAGCGCGTCGGCGCCGGTGCCGAGGGCCGCGAAGCCGAAGCTCGCGGCGACGGTCAGGCCGCCGGCCGCGGCGAGAAGTTGCCTGCGATTCAGGTCAGGTCGTCCCATTCCCTGCCCTATCTGTCCGAGATCTCGAATTGCGCTCGTAACTTCGAACGGACCGTAGGCAGGAAGCGCTTTCTAGTCAATGGGGTGCACAGCAAAATCGGATCGCGTGACGGGGACAGTTCAGGGCGCGTACTCTCGAACGGCCCGTCCTACGGCGGCGGGAGAGCCCAGGGGGTGGGATGGACATCGCGGGCGCGCGCAGAAGTGCGGCCCGGATCGCCTCGGCGCTGCGGCGCACCCGAGCGACCTCGGCCATGCGCGATCTGGTCACCCACCTCACCACCGCGATCCGTGCGAGACCCCGCCCCCCGGCCGGCGTGCCGGAGCTGTGCCGGGCCCTGTGCCAGGAGATGAGCGCCCGCCGCGGAGGCCGGCCCGTCGAGCTGCGCTTCGAGCGGTTCCCCGACGAGATCGCGGTCACCGGACTGTGGGTGGAGTTCCAGGACTTCGACCTGGTCATCGTGGAGGAGCGAGCCGAGGAGATGCAGCAACTGGTCATACTGGGCCATGAGTTGTGGCATCTGCACGCCAGGCACGCCCACCATCACACGGCCGCGGCGGACGTGCTCGCCGACCGGCCCGGCTGGAAGTCCGTCGCCCTGACCGTGGCCGCCCGCAACGGCTCCCGCGAGACGGACGAGGCCGAGGCGGACGACTTCGGGCACCGGCTGGCGGCGGCGTTCCGGCCGTTGGTGCCGGGGCCCGGCTCCCCGGTACGGCCCGACACCGTCCAGCGATCCCTCGGCTACCGCGGAGGCGGAGCGCGGTGACCCACCTTTCCCTGGCGCAGCACGCGGCCCCCTCCATCACCGGCCTGTACGTCTCCTTCTGGCTCCCCGGCCTGGTCCTCGCCGCCGCCCTGGTGATCAAACTGCCCAGCATCCTCAAGCTGTGGCGGGACCCGCTGCTGCGCGCCGTGGCCGGCCTGCTGCTGTTCGCCTGCGCGGTGTTCGTCTTCGCGGCCCCCAGCACCATCGCCTGGACGAACCGCGTCACCGGCGTCCCCAACATCGCCGCGCCCTGGGTGTACTCACTGCTCACCGCGCTCTGCGCGTCCTGGCTGCTGCTGGTGGTGCACTGGCGCAACGGCCGTGCCGAACGCAACGCCCGGACCCGGCGGGCGACCCGCTGGGTGGTCTGCGCGTACGCGGGTGTGGTCGTCCTGCTGTGGGTGCTGTTCGCGCTCGCCGACGTGCCCGTGGAGCAGATCCGGAACCTGGACACGTACTACGCCACCACGCCGTACATGCGGGAGATGATCCTTCTCTACCTGCTCGGGCACATGGTGGCCAGCCTGATCACCTCGCGCCTCGTGTGGAACTGGATCCGCACCGACGGCCTCGACGCCTGGCTGCGCTGGGGGCTGCGGTTCCTCGGGGCCGGCTTCGCGACGAACCTGCTGTTCAGCGTCGCCAAGCTCACGGCGGTCGGGGCCCGCTGGACCGGCCACGACCTGGACTGGCTGAACACCAACATCGCGCCGTCGGCCGCCTGCATCGCCGCCACGCTCGTCGCGGCCGGCTTCATCGTCCCGCACTCCGGCCAGTACCTGCACGAGCGCTGGCTGGTGCGCCGCCGCCACCGCGCGCTCAGGCCCCTGGCCCGGCTGATGCGGACCGTCGCGGGCAGCCGCGAACCGCTCGCCCTGCGTGCCACCCCCGAGATGCGGCTGATCCGCCGCGAGACATTCATCCGCGACGCCCTGCTCCAGCTGGCGCGCTTCCTCGACGAGGAGCTGCGCGTCCGCGCCCACCAGGCCGCCCTCGGCCTCGGCCTCGACCGTGGCCGGGCCCAGGCCCTGGCCGCCGCCGTGACGATCCTGGACGCCGTCGAGACCAGGCGGAACGACTCGGACGCCCCCGGCACGGGCGACACCGACACCCTCTACCTGTTGCAGGAGATCCAGGCCGTGTCCGAGGCCCTGCATCACACCGATGAGATCAAGGCGGTCCGCGCCGCAGCGGCCGTCCCGGCAGAGAGCATGTCCACGCATGAGTGAACGCCCCTCCCCCGCCTCGGTCGCCGTAGTCCTCGGGGGATCCCATACGGGCATGCTCGCGGCGGCCGCGCTGGCGGGCCTCGCCGACCGGGTCGTCGTGGTCGAGCGGGACGACCTGCCCGAGGAGGCCGCACCCCGCAGAGGCCTGCCCCAGGCGCGGCACGCCCACATGCTGTGGTCGGGCGGCGTACGGGCCATGGAGGAGCTGCTGCCCGGCCTCACCGGGATGTTCCTGGACGCGGGGGCCCGCCGGGCGCCCGTCACCACCGACATGGTCGCGCTCTCGGCGTTCGGCTGGTTCAGGCGCTGGCCCGAGTCCCACCACGTGATCCTGGTCGGCCGTGACCTCCTGGACGCGACGGTCCGGGCGCGGGTCCGCACGGACAAGCGCGTCGAGGTGCTCGGCGGCACCGAGGTGCTGGGGCTGACCGGCGACGCGCAGGCCGTCACCGGGGTCCGGGTGCGGGAGCGCGACGGTGGCGAACGGACCATCGAGGCGGACCTGGTCGTGGACGCGACCGGGCGGGGCTCCGGAGCGACCCGCTGGCTGGCCGGGCTGGGGCTGCCCGCACCGGAGTGCCGGGAGGTCGACTCCGGCCTGGCGTACGCGAGCCGCCTCTACCTCGCCCCCGAGGCCGCCCGCGGCGGTTTCCCCGTCATCAACGTCCAGCCCGACCCGCGGGAGCAGGGGCCGGGGCGAGCGGGTTTCCTGCTGCCGATCGAGGACGGCCGGTGGATCGTCACCCTCAACGGCACCCGCGGCGGCGAGCCCTCTCCCGCCGACGACGACTTCCTGCGGTTCGCCCGCGAGGAGCTGCGGCATCCGCTGATCGGTGACCTGATCGCCCGGGCCGAGCCGCTGTCCGGCGTCTCCTTCACCCGCACGACCGTCAACCGGCGGTACTTCTACGAGCGGATGTCCCGCTGGCCGGAGAACTTCACGGTGCTGGGTGACGCGCTGGCCGCGTTCAACCCGGTCTACGGGCACGGCCTCGCGGTGGGTGCGCAGAGCGCGCTGGCCCTGCGGGACCTGACGCGAAGACATGGGCTCGGAGCGGCCGGGCTGTCGCGGCGGGTCCAGAAGGCGGTGGCCCGGCCGGTCGGGGCGGCGTGGGACCTGGCCACCGGGCAGGACGTGTTCTATCCCGGAGCGACGGAGGGCGGGCCCACGGTGCGGGACCGGATCGTGTCCGCGTACGTGTCCCGGCTCATGTACACGGCCACCGGGAACGGGCGGGTCGCCCGCCGCGTGACGGACGTGACGTCACTGGAGCGGCGCGCGGAGGTGCTGCTGACGCCGGCGGTCGCGCTGGCGGCGGCGGTCGGTCCCCTGAAGCCCTCGCTGACCGAACCGCCGCTGACCGCCGAGGAGTTGAAGAAGGCGGGGCTGCAGTAGTCAGCCCGCGAAGAGCGGCTGCTCCAGCCCCTTGCCCGCCCCCGGCACCACGAGCAGCGAGCCCGCCACGGGGTGCGGGGCGGCCAGGCCCACCCGTGCCGTCGTGATGTACAGGTCGGTGAGGTCGGGGCCGCCGAACGCGCACGCGGTGACGCGCGGGGCGGGAAGGGTGATCACGCGGTCGAGTTCCCCCGCGGGCGTGTACCGCCGTACCGCTCCCCCGTCCCACAGCGCGACCCAGACACAGCCGTCGGCGTCGACCGTGAGGCCGTCGGGAAAACCGGCGCCGTCCTCGATTTCGGCGAAGGGGCGGCGGTTGCCGATACGGTCGTGGTCGTGGTCGAGGACGTCGACGCGGCGGGTGGGCGAGTCGACGTAGTACATGAGCCGGCCGTCCGGGCTCCAGCCGGTGCCGTTGCTGACGGCCACGTCGTCGAGGACGACGTCCACCGAGCCGTCGCCGCCGATCCGGGACAGGGAGCCGCCGCCCGGCGCCTCGTCGTAGCGCATGGTGCCCGCCCACAGGGAGCCGTCGGGGGCGACGGCCGCGTCGTTGGCGCGGCGGCCGGGGACCGGCTCGTGGTGCAGCCAGCGGAAGGTGTCGTCCGGGTCCAGCAGGGCCACGCCGTCCCGCAGGTTGAGGACGAGGCCGCCGCCCGCGCGCGGCTTGACGGCGCCGATGTGCTGGTCGAGGGTGCGGACCGTGCGACGGCCGGAGACGGGGTCGTAGGTGTGCAGGCGGGCTCCGAGGATGTCGATCCACAGCAGCCTGCCCCCGGCGGCGTCCCAGGTCGGGCCCTCGCCGAGGGTGGCCTCGGCGCGCACCGCGATCTCGTAGGTCATCAAAGGCTCCGGTGGCCGAGGCGCTCGGAGAGTTCGGCGGCGCCCTTGGCGGCGAGCTGCTCCAGTTCGCCGCGGCGCTCGTCGCTCCAGCGGATCATCGGCACGGAGATGGAGAGCGCGGCGACGACCTGCCCGGTGCGGTCGCGGACCGGGGCCGCCACGCAGGAGACGTCCGGGTTGGACTCCCGGTTCTCGACGGCGACACCGCGCTGCCGGATCTCGTCGAGGGCCTCGCGCAGGGCGCCGGGGTCGGTGATGCTGTTGGGTGTCATGCCGACGAGCGGCACGTCGTCCCGGATGCGGGAGGCGAGCTGCTGCGCGGGGAGGGAGGCGAGGAGCATCTTGCCGACGGAGGTGCAGTGGGCGGGCAGCCGGCGCCCGGCGGCCGACACCATCCGCACCGCGTGCGTCGAGTCGACCTTGGCGATGTAGATGACGTCGGTGCCCTCCAGGATCGCCACGTGCACGGTCTCGTCACAGGTCTCGGCGACGGACCGGGCGACCTGCTGGCCCTCGGCGGCGAGGTCGAGCTGCTCGGCGTACCGGCTGCCGAGCTGGTACGGCCGCACCCCGAGCCGGTAACGTCCCGGCTGACCGGGCACCTGGACGATGTACGAACGGGCGGCCAGTGTGGTCACCAGTTCGTGCACGGTGGTGCGCGGCAGCTGGAGCCTGCGCACGATGTCGGGGGCGGAGAGCGTCCCGTCCCCTTCGAGGAAGAGCTCCAGAATGTCGAGAGCCCGGGTCACGGCAGGTACGAGGCGTCCCACGACCAGCACCCTCCCTTTGCGTCTAGGCGTCTGCGTTCGATATTTCAACAGACGATCGGCATGACGAACACAGGCTATCGACATGCGGTTTCCCCAAGCAATGGGGCGACAGGTCAAGGCAGGTCATGAACTCCCCATCGCCCCGTTCCCCCGGGGAGGACACGGCTACGAGCTGCCGGGACTACTGTATGCGTGTGCGGCACATCACACTGAGTGGTGTGTCCTGGGGGATGTGGTTCCAGGGGGGATCTCGTGCACGAAATGACCAAGGGGTCGAACACTGCCCTGTCGGCTCTGAGTGAGAACGCCGGTTCGGTGATCGTGAGCCTGGGCTGGAGCAGCCCGACCGGTGACGGCGACGCGGACGTATCCGTCCTGTTGCTGGGCCCGGACGGCAAGGTCCGCGGCGACACGGACTTCTACTTCTACAACAACCCGGTGGCGGCCGACGGAAGCGTGCAGCTGCTGGACAAGACACCTACGGAGGACGGGAACGAGGACCGGATCGGCTTCGACCTGACCGCGGTTCCACCCGAGGTGACCCGCCTCGTCGTGGCCGCCAGCCGCTACGGCGGCGCCCACTTCGGCGAACTTGACGACCTCCGGGTGACCCTGTCCGACGCCGTCGGCGACAATCTCCTCCAGTTCAGGATCAGCGACGCCGGAACGGTGAGCGCGATCATCTTCGGCGAGCTCTACCGACGGGACGGCGACTGGAAGTTCCGGGCCGTCGGTCAGGGCTACGACTCGGGACTGGCGGGGCTGGCGACGGACTTCGGCGTCGACATCGACGACGACGCGGAGGCCGCCGAGGAGGACGTGGACGGCACGGCGCTCGCCGCGGCACCGGAACCGGAACCGGCCGCGAACGGCGAGCCGGCCGACCCGCCCCCGGCCTCGGCTCCCGAGCCGGGTCGCTCGGGCTCGCTGGACGCCGTCCCCGCTCCCCGCCGATCCGCCGACGAAGCCGCACCGACCGGACCTGCCGCCCGGCCCCGCACGGCCAAGAAGAGGGCAAGCCTGCCCGGCACACCACCGAAGTCCCTGGCGGAGAACGACTCCTGGAGGCCCGCCAGGCTCTTCCCGGTCTCCGCTCTCAAGAACGACCGGGACCGGGAGATGCGCGCCACCTCGGTGCTGTTGTCGGTGATGACCCAGGTACCGCGGTTCGGCAGGCGCCTCACCGCCGCGTTCGGGGCACCGTCCGGTCGCATGGAGACGTTCACCGAGGTCTCCCTGCCGCACGGCGACACCCCCCGGCGGCCCGACGGAGTGATCCGCATCGAGCGGGCCGGCAAGCTGTGGACGGCCCTCGTCGAGACCAAGACCAACGGCAACGCCCTCAAGGCCGACCAGGTGCAGGCCTACATGGACATCGCCGCCCGGCGCGGCTACGAGGCCGTGATCACGCTGTCCAACGACGTGGCACTGGAGGGCAGCCCACTGGTCGACGTCAAGATCGACCGGCGGCGCAAGCACCAGGTGGCGCTCTGGCATCTGTCGTGGGCCGAAGTGGCCCACCAGGCGCAGATGCTGATCCGGCACGAGGGCGTCGGCAACGCCGCGCGCACCTGGCTGCTCCAGGAGCTGCTGCACTATCTCCAGCACGAGAACTCCGGTTGTCACGGCTTCCAGAACATGGGCGCGGCCTGGGTGCCGGTACGCAACGGCATCAGCGACGAGACCCTGTGCCAGGGCGACCCCCGGGCCCTCGAAGTCGTCGAGAGCTGGGAGCGGCTCGTGCGCCAGGTGTGCCTCAGGCTCGGCGGCGAACTCGGGCAGAAGGTGCTGCCGGCCCAGCGCGCCAGACGCGGCACCGACCCCGGGACCCGCCGGGTGCAGCTCGCCGACCGGTTGTGCAGCGAGGGCAGGCTCCAGGCGGAGCTGCGCGTGGAGCGGGCACCCGGCCTGCTCACGATCGGCGCCGATCTGCGCACCGGCAGGCTGCGCACCTCGATCGAGATTCCGGCACCCGAGCAGGGTTATCCCCTCACCTGGGCCAAGCGTCTGATCCGCCGCCTCGCCGAGGCACCGGCGGACCTGCATGTGGAAACGCTGGTGGAAGGCCCGACGGGCGGCCCCCGGGGCACTCTGGAGCGGCTGCGCCCCGAACCGGCGGACATGCTGCCGAAGGGCGCCGCGACGATCACCGGCTTTCGGCTGTCCCTGCTCAAGAACATGGGGAGCAGCCGCGGCAACGCCGAGGCCGGCTTCATCCGCAGCGTCGACGATGCCGTGCAGCGCTTCTACACGACGGTGATGGTCCACCTGGACGGTCCCGTGGCCCGGCGGACGGGGGTGCAGGACCGGGCCCGCGTCTGAGACCCCCGCAGCGGTTCGCGTCTCATGCCAGTTCTCCGCGCAGCCGGCGTGCTCGTAACACCAGTTCCAGTTCGAAGCGGCGGTCCGGGTCGTCTATCTCGTCGCCCCAGAGTTCTCGGATCTGGCGGAGGCGATAGCGGACCGTCTGTGGGTGGACGCCCAGGCGGGCCGCCACTTCGGGTGCTCCGCCCCGGGTCTCCAGCCAGGCGAGCAGGGTCTGGGCGAGGCGGCGGCCGTGGGTGGGGCCGCAGTGTTCGAGGGGGGCCAGGCAGCGCAGGGCCAGGTCGTCCATCAGTTCCTCGGGCTGGAGCAGGACCAGGGCCTCGGTGTGTTCCGTGCAGTGGAGGACCTCGCCGGCGGGGAGCAGGTCGCGTTCCATCAGGCGTACGGCCGCCTCGGCCCAGCGCAGGGACTTCGCCGCGTCGGCGAGGGGGACCGGGGGGCCGATCGCGCCGGACCAGCCGGTCAGGGCCCGGTGCAGGAGTTCGTGGCGGCCCGCCGCGTCCGGCTCCGGTACGACCATGCGGGGCTGTTCGTAGTCCATGTCCAGGAGGACTCCCTGGCCCACCGCGGGGGCCACCGCCTCCCGGGCCGGGCGGATCAGGACGCCCACCGCGACCTTCCCCGGCAGGGGCCAGCCGATGCGGGCCGCGCGTTCCGTGAGGGCGTCGGCGGGGTCGCCCCGGTGGCGTTCGGCCAGCAGTAACTCCATCAGGCGGCGCTGGAGGCGCAGGCGTTCGCCCGCCTGGCGTGCGGCCGCCTCGGCGTAGCCGCGGACCGACTGGTCGACGAGGCCGTCCAGGTACTCGTAGCCCGCGTCGACGAGTTCGTACATCGCCGGGGGCGGGATCTCCACGCGCTGGCCGATGTCCGCGAAGCGGCGCCAGGCAAGGCGTACGCCCATGCGGTAGATCGCCTGGAGGGAGTCCAGGCTGCGGCCGTTCAGGCCCTCGCCCCTGCCGAACTCCTGGAAGACGCCCGGCGGGACCGTGGGGCGGCCCTCGGCCGTCTCAAGGTGCTGGACGAAGACCTCGATCGCGCGCCGGATGCCGACCAGGGCCATCGGCTCCCCCGACTCGTCGAGGACGACCGGCAGATGGGGGTACTCGCGGCGGATCTCGCGCAGGATCTCCTCCGCGAGGTCCGGCGCCTCGGCCAGCGCGATGGCCGCGAAACGCCGGACCTGGAGGCGGGGGACGTCGTGCCAGGCCGAGCGGGCGTGCACGACTGCCGGGCGGGCGGCCACGGGTCAACTCCCCTGGTCCGGCTGCTCGTAGGTGATCAGTGGCGTGTTGGGCTGCTCGGGCGTCGCCTCCAGCAGCGCGACGATGCCGAGCGCGGCACCGAGGGCGAGCAGTGCGGCGGCGACGACGGTCAGTGCGGCGGCGAGCAGTCTGGACATCGCTGGGGCAGCCTCTCTCGAGCGGCTCGGTCCGGCGTACATCCCCACCCGGAACCCGACCCGGAATCCCATCCGGTACCCACGCTGCCTGTCGAGCCAGTGTCGGCATGACACCGATGCCCCGTCAAGACATTGACACTCCGTCAAGAGACGCCTACGGTTCCCGGCCCTAAGAGCGACCTTGAGAGCGACCCGAACTCCGTCAACCCACGCCCCAGGAGTGTCCGGATGCGCCGTACAGCCTCTCCAATCTCCCTGATTCTGCTGGGACTCGGCACGTTTCTGCTGGTACTGGCGCCCCTGCTCGCGTGGTACGTGACTCCACGGGCGGCCCTGAACCCGATCAACATCGACCAGACCGCCGTGTACCGCGGCGAGGGCAGCGTCTTCGACACCGAACAGGTGAGAACCGTCCCCGACCAGCGCATCACCGTCACCCAGCGGGTGCGCGGCGACGTCGAGGACAGTGAGAAGAGCGACGGGGCCGCGGTGTGGGACGTGACGACCAGCGTCGACACCGACAAGTCGCTGCCGGCCGCCGATCCGCACGACGCGCTGGAGTTCGTCCCGCACCGGTGGGTCATGGACCGCAGGACGACCAGGCCGGTGCACTGCTGCGGGGAGAAGCCGTACATCGAGGGCGAGGCCTATCTGAAGTTCCCCTTCGACGTGCAGCGACGCTCCTACCAGTGGTGGGACAACTCCCTCGGGTCCACAGTGACGTTGCGTTACCAGGGTACGAAGAAGGTTCAGGGGTACACGGGTTACCGGTTCACCGGCACGGTCGCCCCGGCGAAGGTCGGGACACGGCTGGTGCCGGGCACGATCGTGGACGAGCCCGGACGGCCGCAGGTGCTGGCCGAGGAGTGGTACTCCAACCACGGCATCGAGCTGGTCGTCGACCGGCGCACCGGCCGGGTCGTCTACGCGCAGGTGGGTCCGAAGCGCACGCTGCGGGCTCCCGGCGCGAAGAAGGACGCCGTGGTCCTGCTGGACAGCCGGAAGATCGCGTTCACCACCGCGACCCAGAAGGAGGCGGTACGGCTGGCGAAGCGGGACAGTGGACAACTGCGAGCGGTGGGCGAGACGTTGCCGGTCGGGGCGGCTGTGGCCGGATTCGTACTGGCTGCCGTGGGGGGCGTTTTGGTGGTACGGGGACGCAGGCGCCCCGAGTCCACCGATATGAGCGATACGCCCGAGCCCGTTCTCACGATGTGACTGGACGTCAGCTCTAATAACGCCGGAAATTGTCACGCAGGTGAGTAGCCACGGCGAACGGGTGGGCGAAAACTGTGCCACCCCACCCGAGCACAACCCACTCACACCGCCCTCCTGGGAAGCTCTCAGTCCCCCCACAACCAGCCCGAAAGAGACCGCTGAGTTCCGCACCCTGAGACGAGTTGGAGCACCCATGCCCCAGCACGTGCCCCACCTGCTGCACACGTCGCCTCCCCAGGCGTCGCAGCGGCAACCCTCACCGCACAGCGCGCAGCACCACTCGGCGCTTCCCCCACCTCCGCGCCGAATCGTTTTTCTCGCCCACCGTGACCTCGGCAATCCGGCCGCCGGCGGCTCGGAGCTGCTCGTCGACCGTCTCGCCGACGGACTGACCCAACTCGGCCACCAGGTGACCCTGCTGTGCGGCGGCCCGGCCTCCTACCGGGACTACCGCGTCGTGTCGGCGGGCGGCGAGTTCGGCCACTACCTGCGCGCCCGCACCGCCTTCGCCCGCCAGGTCGGCGAGACCGACCTGCTGGTGGAGGTGTGCAACGGCATGCCGTACCTCGCACCCCTGTGGCACCGCGGCCCCACCCTGTGCCTGGTCAACCATGTGCACACCGACCTGTGGTCGATGCGGTTCGGCGGGGCCCTGGCCCCGGCCGCCCGGATCGGCCGAAGACTCGAGCACTGGGCGCTGGCCGGCGCCGCGGTCCGGGACCGGGGTCTGCTGGTCGCCGTCTCCCCGTCGACCGCCCACGCGCTGCGGGCGATCGGTGTCGAACGGGACCGTATCCGCGTCGTGCACAACGGGGTCGAGGAGCCGGGACCCCTCACCGACCGCTCTCCCGAGCCGCTGTTCGTGGCCGTGGGCAGACTCGTCGAGTACAAACGGATCGATCTGCTGCTGAGACTGTGGGAGCGGGTACGCCCCGTGACCGGCGGCCGGCTGGTGATCGTCGGGGACGGACCCGAACGGGAACGCCTGCAGCAACTCGCGGGCCCCGGCGTGGAGTTCACCGGGCATGTGTCGGAGGCGGAGAAGCACCGGCTGCTCTGTGCGGCCTGGCTGCTGCTGCATCCGTCCGCCGTGGAGGGCTGGGGCCTGGTCGTCACCGAGGCCGCGACCCGCCGCACACCGACCATCGCCTTCGACGTGCCGGGACTGCGGGACTCCGTCGTGGACGGGGAGACCGGAGTGCTCGCGCAGGGCGAGTCCTCGTTCGCCGCCGCCTGGTGCACACTCGCCCTGTCGGGGAACCGCCGGGCGGCGATGGGCAAGGCCGCCCGCGACCGGGCTGCCCGGTTCCGCTGGCATCGGACCGTCAGACAGTTCCGGGCCGTGGCCGCCGAGGCGGTGAGGGGCTGGGGACCGTGACGCGGCCTCGGGCGAAGGACCCCTCCCTCCGGCGTTCCCTGACGCTCTTCCGGGCCTTTCTCCATGAGCAGGACGATCCCGAGTCCTGTTACGCGCTCCTGGCCCGGGACGCCGTCGACCAGGTCGAGGCGTACGACGGGCCGGTCGCCGGCCGTACCGTCGTCGACGTCGGCGGCGGGAGCGGGTACTTCACCGAGGAGTTCCGCAGACGCGGCGCCCTGGCCCACCTCTTCGAGCCCGACGCGAGGGAGCTGGGAGAGAAACCGCCCGACTCCACCGTGATCGCCGACGGCTATCTGCTCCCCCTGCGGGACGGGGCCGCGGACGTCACCTTCTCCTCCAACGTCCTTGAGCACGTGGCCGATCCGCAGACCTTCCTCAGTGAACTCGTCCGCGTCACCCGCCCCGGCGGGCTGATCTACGTGTCGTTCACCAACTGGCTGTCCCCGTGGGGCGGTCACGAGTGGGCGCCCTGGCACTACCTGGGTGCCGAACGGGCCCGGTCCCGCTATCGGCGCCGTACCGGAAGGGCCGCCAAGCACACCCTCGGCGAGAACCTGTTCGCCGTGCACATCGGCCCGACCCTGCGGCAGGTGCGTGGCCGCGACGACGTCACGGTCGTCTCGGCGCGCTCCCGCTACTGGCCCTTCCTCGCGGAGACCGTCGTCCGGGCTCCCGGCATCCGTGAGGTCGCCACCTGGAACCTCCTCCTCATCCTCCGGCGGTGTCCACCATGACGACGTCCACGGTCCAGGCTCCTCCTCCGGCGGCCGTTCCCACCACCGCGGCCATGTCGGGCCCGCCGGAGGGCCCGCGGTCGCGGCGCTGGCTGCTGGGGTTCTGGGCCGTGGTCCTCGTGCTGTTCCTCGCGGTGCACCCGGGGCGGCAGACCTTCGACACCAAGCTGGGCGTCACCACGGACCCCGGGCGGTTCCTCGCCGATCTCGGACAGCTGTGGCACGACCAGGGCTCCTTCGGCGGGATCCAGGACCAGTACGTCGGCTATCTGTGGCCGATGCTGCCGTTCCACTGGCTGGGCCACGCCGTGCAGTTGCCGGTGTGGCTGGTGGAGCGGCTGTGGCTGTCGCTGGTCGTGTCGGTGGCCTTCTGGGGCGCGCTCAGACTGGCCGAGCGGCTGCGCGTGGGCAACGGCACGTCCCGGCTGATCGCCGCCGTCGCGTACGCGCTGTGGCCGACCTTCACCATCGTCATCGGCTCCACGTCCGCCGCCGCACTGCCCGGCGCCTTCCTGCCCTGGGTACTGCTGCCGCTGACGAACGAGCGCCACAGCGCCCGGATCGCCGCCCTGCGCTCGGCGCTGGTCATCCCGTTCATGGGCGGGGTGAACGCGGCCTCCACCCTGGCCTGTCTGCTCCCCGTCGGGCTGTACCTGCTCTCCCGGCCGCCCGGCCCACGGCAGCGCAAGCTGATCGCCTGGTGGGTGCCGGGCGTGATCCTTGCGACCGCCTGGTGGGTCATCCCACTGCTGCTGCTCGGGTTCTACGGCGAGAACTTCCTGCCGTACGTCGAGAACGCGCGGACCACCACCGAGACCATGTCGGCGACGGAGGCCCTGCGCGGAGGCGGGAACTGGGTCGCCTATCTGCACCTGGGACAGGCGTGGCTGCCGGCCGGCTGGACCGTGGCGTCCTCCGTGATCGTCATCGTGTGTTCGGCGTTCGCCGCCGGTCTCGGCCTCGCGGGCCTGGCACGACGGGACATGCCGGAGCGGCGGTGGCTGGTGCTGACCGTGCTGACGGCCGTCCTGGTGCTGCTCGCGGGATACGGCGGCGCGTTCGGCGCCCCCTTCCACGGGCTCGTGCAGGACTGGCTGAACGGCGGCCTCGCCCCGTTCCGCAACATCTACAAGTTCCAGCCGGGGCTGGCGCTCGCGCTGGTGCTCGGCCTCGCCCACCTGGTGGGGGTGGCCGCCGAACCGCACGGGGCGCGGCAGTTCAGAGGCCGCCGGTACGCCCCGCTGGTCGCGGCGGTCCTCGTCCTGCCCGGACTGATGTGGCCGTACCTCAACGGCTCGATCCTGAACCCGGGTTCCTTCCAGGAGCTGCCCAAGTACTGGCACACCACCGCCGACTGGCTGGACAAGTACTCCCCCGACTCCCGTGCCCTCGTCGTCCCGGCGACCGCGCACGGCATCTACACCTGGGGCTCCCCCATCGACCAGCCCCTCGACGTGCTCGCCGAGTCCCGCTGGGCGCAACGCGACTACGTTCCCTTCGGCACCCCGGGCAACCGGCGCGCGACGGACGCGGTCGAGCAGGCGCTGATGACGGGCGGCGACATCCCGGGACTGGCCGACTACCTGAGCCGGGCCGGGGTCCACTACGTCGTCGTCCGCAACGACCTCGACCCGGACCAGATCGGTGCCGTGTCGTCCTCGGTCGTCAAGCGGTCCCTGGAGCAGTCCGGCTACGAGCGGGTGACGGGCTTCGGGCCGCTCATGACGGGCGGTGTGATCGCGAACGACACCCCGCTCCAGATCGAGGGGCTGTATCCGCAGCAGCGGGCGGTGGAGATCTTCCGGCCGGTGGAGTCCTCGGGGGTGCCGCGGCCCGGACAGGCCGGGCTGCTGCCGGTCGCCGACACGGCCCAGGTGTCCGGCGGGCCCGAGTCCCTGCTCCCGCTCGCGGCCGAACTTCGGGGCCGGGCAACGGTGTTGACGGGCGACAACCACCCGGGGCTCGGCACCCCGCCGCTCCAGATCGTCGGTGACGGACTGCGGCGCGCGGACACCCGGTTCGGGCTCGTCAACGCGAACACGTCGTACACGTACACGAGCGATGAGCGCAACGCCTCCGGGGCCGCCCAGGACGCCGGGCAGAAACCGCACCAGATCCTGCCGTCGAAGGGCCTCGACCACCAGACGGTGGCCGAACTGCGCGGCGCCGACTCGGTGAGCGCGTCGTCGTACGGCAACTGGCTGTTCCATCTCCCGCAGTTCGACCCGGTCAACGCCTTCGACGGCAACCCCGACACCGCGTGGGCGGAGGGCGTGGCGGGCTCCCCCGACGGGCAGTGGCTGCGGATCGGGTTCTCGGATCCCGCCTACGACATGCCCTCGTCGTTCAAGGTGACGCCGTTGCCGCAGGAGAGCGTGCGGTCGGCGGCGACGAAGGTGCGGGTGGAGACGGAGAAGGGGTCGAAGACCAGCTTCCTGCGGGCGGACGGCTCCACACAGCGCGTCAAGGCCCCTGCCGGGGCGACGGGCTGGATGAAGCTGACGATCGTCGACTCGGTGGCGCGGCGGACCGGTCTCGCCGGTGCCGGGTTCTCCGAGATCGCCCTGCCGCATGTGCAGGTGACCCGGCTGCTGCGGCTGCCGACCGATGCGGACACCTCGGACTCCGCCGCCGAGATCGTCTCCCTGCACCGGGTGCCCGACCCGGCCGGGATCTCCCCGACCGGCACCGAGGCGGGCCTGCACCGCCGCTTCACGACGGCGGCAGCGGGAACGTACGCGGTACGGGCGAGCGCGGTGCCGGTGAGCGGGGAAGAACTCGACAAACTGCTGTACGAGGTCGCTCCGGACCAGCGCAACCGCATCACGGCGACCGCCGACTCCACGGCGGCCCTCGGCGCGGGCCTGTCCGCCCGCAACCTCACCGACGGCGACCTCACGACGGCCTGGATCGCGGGCGACCGCCCCACGATCCACCTCAGCTGGAACGGCAAACAGCCCATCTCGGAACTGGTGCTGGCACCCGCCGGCGGGCTGTCCACCCGACCCACCGAGGTGGACATCAGCTCGCCCGACGGCTCGACGGTCGCCGGGGTCGACGAGAACGGCGCGGTGCGCTTCCCGGCGATCACCACCGACCGCCTCGACATCACGATCACCAAGACGGCCCCGCTGGTCCTGCACAACCCGGTCGCCGACGAGGATCTGCAACTGCCGGTCGGGCTCACGGAGGCGTACCTCCCGGCCCTCGACCAGTACCGGACCCCGCAGCCCAAGGCCACCCGGACGTTCTCACTGCCGTGCGGACAGGGACCGGTGGTGGCGGTCGACGGAAAGCTGTACCGGACCGGTGTGTCGGGCCTGATCCGGGACCTGACGGAACGGCGGCCGGTGAAGGTGACGCTCTGTCAGGGCGACAGGTCCGGGGCCGAGTTGTCCCTGGCTTCCGGTGAGCACACGGTCGAGGGCGGGGACGCCGGGCCGCTCACCCTGACCGCGGTCACGCTGACCCGCGGCACGGTCGCCGAACCCACCTCACTCACCCGCGAGTTGCGGATCCGGGACTGGCTGGGCGACAGGCGCGAGGTGAGCGTGGGCTCGGGGGCGGCCTCGTACCTCACGACGTACGAGAACTACAACGACGGCTGGAAGGCCACGCTGAACGGGAAGTCCCTGTCGCCGGTCCGCCTCGACGGCTGGCAGCAGGGCTGGCGGGTCCCCGCGGGGGCGGGCGGCGCGGTAAAGCTGTCGTACGAGCCCGCGACGACGTACCACGGGGCGCTGATCGGCAGCGGGGTCGCGTTGGCCGTACTGGTCGGGCTCGTGCTGTGGCGCAGGCGGTCCCCGAACCCCGACGAGCCGCAGCGGGTGCCTCCGGCGCCCGGGGTGTGGCTCGGGGCGGTGGCGCTCACGCTGGTGGGCGTGGTGATCGCGGGCTGGTTCGCCCTGCTGGTCCCGGCGTTGGCGCTGCTCGCGTACCGGCGGCACGCGCTGCTGGTGCCGATCGCCTTCGTCGCCCTCGCGGGGGCGGGGATCGCCGCCGCCGTCGGGGCGGGCGAACCGGTGGGCGCGGGGCACGGGGCGTTCGGGCACGTGGCCCAACTGCTGGCGCTGATCGGGTTGTTCGCGGCGCTGGTGAGTGTGCGTGAGCCCGCGGAAGCCGCCGGTTCCGAGGCGCCGACACAGCAACTGCCGCCGGTCGAGGTGGAAAAGGGAAAGGGCGCAACGGCATGACGCCTCCCACGCGGATCCCGTTCCCGGTCGTGGACGAGGTGTCCCGCCACTGCCTTCAGGAGGAGGAACCGGAGACGGTCCACATCGAGGTGCACCTACCGGGACGGCTGGACCAGGCCCGGCTCCGGAAGGCGTTCACGGAGGCCCTGCACCGCCACCCGAGGATTCTGATGCGGGAGGCCCCAGGAAGTTGGTACCGCCGCCGCTACGAGTGGGAGCTGACGGAGGACCCGGACGTAGACGTGGTGAGCTTCCCGGAGCCGGGCCGGAACGCATTGCGGGACGCGAGGACGAGGGCCCTGACGGAGGCGCCCCCGCTGTCGCTGTCCCCACCGATACGGCTGGAGGTCGTGGAGGGAGCGGGTCCAGCAGAGGGCAGCGAGGCATCGGACGCAGTCGGCCTGCACCCACCTTTTCAGGGGCGCGGGGCTGTGCCGACAAGCGGCTCCGCCGCGGAGCGCGACAAGCCCCCACCGACCGGCACCCGAAAGACAACCCCTACCGTCCTCTTCCTGACCATCAACCACACCGCCCTGGACGGCCCCGCCTGCCTCCGCATCCTCGCCACAGCCGCAGAAATCTACGGCGGCAAGGACAACTCCCCGGCACCAGCCCCCACCCGCGCCCAAGAACCCCCCGCACCCCCCGACAACACCCCCTCCAACTGGACCCGCCCGGCCCGCGTAGCGCCCGGCGTCCCCGAGAAATCCCCCGGCAACGGTCTCCTCGTCACCGAACTCCCCCTCCCCCACCGCCCCAAGGGCTCCCCCTACACGATCAACGACCAGCTCATGGTCACCACGGCCCTGACCCTCACCCACTGGAACAGGGAACACGGCGCGACTCCCCGCCCCCTGCGCATCACCATGCCCGTGGACGACCGCCCCAGGGACACGACGATGCCGATAGGAAACGGCACCCGCCTGGTCGAAGTCCCGTTCTCACCCGACGAGTTGACGCATGCCTCCGCCGACATGCCCACGCTGCTGCACCGCACGGCACAACGCACCCGTGCCCTCAAATCCCTCCCCCGCCCCCAACTCGGGCACGGCGCGAGCCTGCTCACCGCCCCGGTCACCCCGGTGGCCTGGCGGGCGGCGCTCACCAGGGGCCTGCGCAGCGCTGCGGCGCCCTGGACCTCGACCACTCTGCTCAGCAACATCGGCCGCATCCCGTACCCGTTGGACTTCGGTGAGGAGGCCGGTCGCGCGCACGCCGTGTGGTTCTCGGCGCCCGCCAGGATGCCCCGCGGCCTCACGGTCACGACCGCGTCGACCGCGGGCCGGCTGCATCTGGCCCTGCGCTGGTCGCGGTCCCTGCTCAGCCACGGCGACGGCGCCCACCTCAGAGACCTGTTCGAGCACTGTCTGCACGCCACGGAGGTGGCCCCGTGAACACCACCGCACCCCCGCGCCGCAGCGGCCTGCGCGACTTCTACGAGGACCCCGCCGTACCCGTCGCCTCCGGCACCCCCCGCTCCCTGCGCCAGGCCCGCATGCTTGCCGCGGCCCTCGGCGCCCCCGGAAGGACCGGGCGCACCGTCCTCGACATCGGCTGCGGCGACGGCACCGCGGCCGCCACCGCGGCCCCCCTGCTCACCGGCCACCGGATCGTCGGCGTCGACTGGTCCCAGGACGCCCTCAAGCGCGCCCGGACCCGGCTGCCGTACGCCGTCCGGGGCGAACTCACCGGGCCCGGGCTGCCGTTCGCGTCCGCGTCCGTCGACGCCGTGCTGTTCAGCGAGGTCGTCGAGCATCTCGTCGACCCGGACGCCGCGCTGGACGAGATCCGCCGCATCCTGCGCCCCGGAGGTCATCTCATGCTGTCCACACCGAACCTCGCGGCCTGGTACAACCGCGGACTCCTGCTGGCCGGTGTCCAACCCGTGTTCTCGGAGGTCAGTCTGCGGGCGATCCACGGCAGGCCGGGACGGGAGGTCGTGGGGCATCTGCGGCTCTACACGGCGCGCGCGCTGCGGGAGTTCGTGGCCGCGGCCGGCTTCGACGTCGTACGGCTGGAAGGGGCGCCCTTCCACGGCGTGCCGCGGGTGCTGCGTGGCCTGGACCGGCTGGCGTGTGCCAGACCGTCGCTCGCGTCGATCCTGCTGCTGCACGCGCGGAAGACCTAGGGGGCCCGGGCCATGTGGTGGGGAGTGGCGGCGGCCCTGTTGGCGAACACCCTGTACAGCGTCGGATTCGTCCTGGAGAAACGGGCCCTCACCGCCCTGCCCGAGGTGTCGATCCGGCAGCCCGCCAAGCTGCTGGGGCTCGTCCTCAGGAGCCCGCTCTGGATCGGCGGTTCGCTGTCGCTGGCCGCCGGGTTCGGGGCGCAGCTCGCGGTCTACCGGACGCTGCCGATCGCGGCCGCGCAGGGCATCTTCGTGTCGGGCCTTGTGCTGCTGGTCCTGCTGTCGGCGCGGCTGCTGGGCGAGGAGACGACCGGGCGGGAGCGGTACGCCCTGGGCGCCATCCTCGCCGCGCTGCTCATGGTCGTCCTGTCCCTGAAAGAGGGGTCGGACCACGTCAGCCGGGACGCCCCGTACCCGTTGATCCTGCTGGTGTGCGTGCCGTCGCTGGCGGCGGGCGTGGGGCTGTACGGGGCCGCCGAGCGGCGCAGCCGGCACCGGCACCGGATGCCGACGACCGGCGTCGAGTACGGCGTGGCCGTCGGTCTGCTGTACGGGGTCAGCTCGCTCGCGATCAAGGGCGTGTCGAGTTACCTGTCGTCAACTGGATTCGGTGGCGCGGTACTTGAACTCTTGAGGTCCCCGTATCCGTATCTCCTGTTGTTCACCGGGGCGTTCGGTCTGGTGATGTCGCAGGCTGCGCTGCAGCGCTGCCGGGCCTCGCTGATCGTGCCGGTGTGCACGACGGTGACCTGCCTCTACACAGCGGTGCTCGGCACGCTCTCGTTCGGTGAGTCCCTGCCCCACGACCCGGTGCGGCTCACGCTGCGCCTCACGGGGACGGTCCTCGCCGTCGCCGTACTGCTGGCCATGCCCAAGCACGATCCGGCGCCCGAAACCCCCGTAGGTGCCAAGGAGTTGACGCCCCCATGAACCCCGACGACCCGCTGCTGGAAATCCTGGCCTGTCCGCTGGACAAGGGCCCCCTGCACCTCGTACCGCCCGACGGTTCGGCCTCGGCCGACGAAACCCTGTACAACCCGCGGCTGCACCGCCGCTACCCGGTCCTCGACGGCATCCCACAGCTGCTGCCGTCCTCCGGGGAGCAGGTCTCGGACGACGAGCACGAGGAGCTCCTGAAGAGGATGGCTCCGTGAGCCCCGGAGGAACCCCGTGAGAGGGACGGCTTCATGACGACCACGCTGGCGGCCCGGTTAGCGCCCTTCCTGCCCACCCGTCTGGTCGCGGCGGCCGCCCGGGCCGTCTACCCGCGCTTCGAGCCGGAGCTCGCGCGGCTGGACGAGCTGTGCCCGGCGGACTGCGGGACAGCGGTCGACGTGGGCGGCTGGTACGGGCCGTGGACGCGCCGGCTGGCCGGCCGGGCCCGGCAGGTGGTGACGGTCGAGCCGGTGCCGCACCTGGCCCGGCTGCTGACCTCGGCGGCCCCGGCGAACGTCCGGGTCGTCCAGGCCGCCGCCACGGACCGGCCCGGCATCGCCCGGCTGTGGCTGCCCCCGGACGACGCGGGCGACCGCGGGGTGTCCTCCCTGGTCCGGCGCGACATCCACGGCCGGGCACTGGACGTCCGCTGCGTCACGCTGGACGAACTGGTCCTGAAGGACGTCGGCTTCATCAAGATCGACGTGGACGGCAGCGAGCTGGCGGTGCTGCGCGGGGCGACCGGCATCCTCGCGCGCGACCGGCCCGCCCTCTTCGTCGAACTGGAGTCCCGTATCCAGCCGATCGCCCCGGTGGTGACCTATCTGTCCCTGCTCGGCTACGACGGCTGGGTGCTGCCCCGCGCCACCTGGGTCCCGCTGGCCGGCTTCCCCCTGGAGGCGCACCAGGAGACGGCCTCGTACGTGGTCGCCCAGGGCCTCCTGCGCCGGGTCCTGCCCTGTCTGCACCGCCCGCGGTACGTCAACTCGGTCCTCTTCCTGCCCGACGGCCGCCGCCCCGGTGTCAGTGCCGTGGAGGACGATGGGGGGCATGTCCTCCGGAAAGCCCCCGGCTAGCCCGTTCACCGTCCACGACTTCCAGCTGGTCCTGCTGCGCCGCATGGCCGACCACAACCCGGGCCCGGTGGAGGACGCCCGGCACCTCCTGGGCGTCTCGGTCGCGGACATGCGGGAGGCCAACAGACGGTGGCAGGCCATGGTCCGCTCCCCGCGCTCCCGTGCCGCCGCCTCCCGGTACCGCTCGGTCCTCGGCACCCCCGAGACCGTCCTCACCCGGAAGATCGGCGACCTGGAGTGCGAGGCCTGGCTCTGGCCCGTCCCGCTCTGGGCCGACCTCCGCTTCGAGGTGCTCCTCTCCCCGACCGGCGCGGTCTGGAACGAGTGGCTGATCCGCGCGCCGCAGGCCCCCGCCCCCGACCTGCGCACCCTCGCCGACCTCACCCCCTGGTCCTGCACTGTCGACGAGGCCGCCCGCGCCTTCGCCCCGGCCCGCCCCCTGGAGGGCACGGCCCCCACCCGCTGGGGCCTGGCGTTCACGGCACCGGACGCGGAGGGCGTACGGCGGGAGGTGACGGCCGAGTTCACCTGGGGGTTGCTGCAACGACTGACGGTGCGCTGACCGCCGTACCGGCCACGGTGCCGCCCGCGTACCCCTGTCCGTCGGCCCGATGACCGAGGTCCGGTACCGGGAGCGGCGACTGCCTACCGGGCGTTCAGGGCGGGCCCGGTGGCCCGACGTCGGGTGCCCACGAGTGTGGCCAGGTCGTCGGCCAGGGGGATCTCGATCGTGTCCAGGGCGGGGTGCTGCAGCCACTCCATGCGGGGTCGGTCCAGCGCACCTTCGTATCTGGGCGGCCAGTCCGTCGCCGGGGTGAAGTCGTCGATCACGATCCTGCCGCCCGGAGTGAGGAGACGGGCCGGGTCGGCCGGGGGGTCGTCGGGGGTCTTGCCGGTACCGCCGCCGTCGAGGACCAGCAGGTCGTAGGGGCCGTGGTCCTCGATGCGGCGCCAGTCGTCGTGGAGGATCCGCACGTCGGGACGGTCGGCGAAGACCTCCGCGGCCACCCGCGCCCGGCCCGGGTCCCGCTCGACGCCGATCAGCCGTACGCCTGCACGCGCTCCCGAGGCCAGCCATGCGAGGCCCACGCCGCAGCCGGTGCCCGTCTCCCCCACCCGGCCCCGGGCCCCGCCCGCCAACGAGTGCAGCAGACGGCCCTGTTCGGGACGGCAGGAGTAGGGAAACCCGTGGGCGCGGGCCGCGGCGAGCGCTCGGCCGACCAGCGGGGGCAGGTGGGGTTCGCCGTCGTACGCGTCCGTTCCGGAGATCGACATGGCTGTGATTGTGCCTCGCGGCGAGGACCGCACGGCTGCGCCCGCAGCACCGGCCGGAGCGTCACACCGCCGCCGACTCCACCACGTCCGCCACCACGCAGCTGACGTTGTCCGGGCCGCCGGCGGCGTTCGCGGCGTCGACCAGGGAGTGGACGGTCGCGTCCGGGCCGCAGGAAGCGGTGAGGAGGTCGCGGATGGTGGCGTCGGGGACCACGGCGCACAGGCCGTCGGAGCAGAGGAGGTAGCGGTCGCCGGGTTCGGCGTCGTGCAGTCGCAAATCCGGGGTGGCGGTGGTGAGGGCCTTGAGGAGCAGGGCGCGCCTGGGATGGGTCACGGCCTCCTCCGCCGTCAGACGGCCCTCGTCGATCAGCGACTGGACCACCGTGTGGTCGTGGGTGATGCGGAAGAGGGCACCATCGCGCAGGAGATAGGCCCGGGAGTCGCCGATGTGGACCAGGGCGAGGCGGGAGCCGGTCCACAGCAGGGCGGTCAGGGTGGTGCTGGTCTCGTCGCTGCCCGCGGCGACGTCCCGTACCGCCTCGGTCGCCCCGTGCACGGCGTCCGCCAGGAGGTTGAGGACGTTGCCGGCCGGGAGGTCACCGGTGTCCAGGAACCGCAGCGCCGCCACGGCCGCACTGCTGGCGGGGGCACCCGCCGGGCCGTATCCGTCGGCGACGGCGAGGAGGCGGGCGCCCGCGTAGGCCGTGTCCTGGTTGGCGGGGCGGACCAGGCCGGGGTCCGAGTGGGCGGAGTAGCGCAGTTCGAGCACGGGGGTGTCCTCCTTCGGTTCCGCCGTCAGCTCTTCGACGAGGAACGCGGCGAGGTCCCGTCGTACGGCCGTGTCCTTCTCCACCTGCGCCCAGTACGCGCGGACTTCACCGGCGGCGGCAGCGGGCGGCAGGGCGCACACGGTACGGATGCGGGCCAGCGGCATGCCGAGCCGCCGCAGCCACGCCACCAGCCGGGCCTGTTCCAGCTGGGCCGGCGCGTAGTAGCGGTAGCCCGTCTCCGGGTCGACGCGGGCCGGGCGCAGCAGCTCCAGCTCGTCGTAGAGCCGCAACGCCTTCGGTGACAGGCGGCACGCTCGCGCGAACGCCCCGATCGTCAGCCACTCCATACGGTCTCCTCCGTTGCTCGTCCTCGATGGTGGGGCTTCACCGAGGGGGAAGGTAAAGGGGGGCCGTGGTTTCCGCCGCGCCGGTTAGCCTGCCGGTCGAACCGTATGGGAAAGGAATCCGCTGTGCCCCGAGTCGCCCTCGTCACCTACGACCCCCGTCCGCAGCCCAGCAGGGACGCCGACCTGCCCGTACTGGTGGGCGCGCTGCGCGAGGCCGGGGCCGAGGCGGACGCCGTGTTCTGGGACGACGGCGACGTCGACTGGGCCGGGTACGACCTGGCCGTCATCCGGTCCACCTGGGACTACAGCTGGCGGGCGGCCGAGTTCATGGCGTGGGCCGAGCGGTGCGGCAGGGTGACGCGGCTCGCCAACCCGGCGGAGGTCGTGCGCTGGAACATGGACAAGCGGTACCTCGGGGAACTGGCGGAGGCGGGGGTGCCGGTGGTGCCGACCAGCTATCTCGCGCCCGGCGACCCGGTGGCGCTGCCCGACGGGCACGAGTACGTCGTCAAGCCCACCTCCGGGGCGGGGGCACGGTATGCCGCGCGGTACACACCCGGCCCCGGACAGCACAAGACCGCCGTACGGCATCTGGAACAAATGCACGCGGAGGGGTTCACGGCGATGGTGCAGCCGTACATGCGGAACATCGACGCGGGCGGTGAACGGGCGCTCCAGTTCTTCGGGGGCCGGCTCCTGCACGCCAGCCGCAAACGGGCCGTCCTCAGTCCCGACACGGCCTTCGACGCGGACAAGGTCGCCCACCCGGGCCTGGAGCCGTGGGCGCCGACCCCGGCCGAACGCGAGGTCGCCGAGCGCGCCCTGGCCGCCGTACCGAACGCGCCGGAACTGCTGTACGCGCGCGTGGACCTCGTCGACGGGGACGACGGCCGGCCGCGGGTGATGGAACTGGAACTGGTCGAGCCGAACCTCTTCCTGTTCCTGCACCCGGAGTCGGTACGGCCGGTGGTGGACACGCTGCTGGCGGCCGCACGGGGGTAGGGCCTGTCCGGCGGATCATGCCGGGCGGGCCCGAGCCCGTGTCGCTGCCGTCATCCTTCGTCCTCCGGTTCCCAGTCGAGCAGCCGGACCTTCGCGACCGTGCGGACATGACGGCGCATCGCCGAGGCGGCCTGGCCCGGAGATCGGGGCGGTCGGGATGGTGGCGGCGACGGCGGTGGACGTGAGCCCGGTCTCGACGAACGGGGCGCTGGTGCCGGCCGCCGCGCCGGACGTGGACCGCGAGCGTTTCTTCCGGCAGTTGATGACCTGCGGAGGCATCGTGGTGGCGGTGGTGCCCGCGGTGGTGTGGCTGGTGTTGGTCGTGCCTGGCTTCGGGTAGGAGCGCCAGGCGACAACAGGTTAGGAGTTGTGAAGCGTGACCTCTCTCTTCCCGGCCCTCAGGGGCACCGGCGCGGACCGGACCGCCCTGCGGTTCGGCGACCGCTCACTCACCTACGCGGAACTCGCCGACGCGAGCGGCGCACTGGCCGTCCGTCTCGCGCGGTACGACCGGGTGGCCGTCTGGGCGACCGCGGAACTGGAGACCGCGGTCGCCGTGGTGGCGGCGCTGGAGGCCGGTGTCGCCGCGGTGCCGCTCAACCCGAAGTCCGGGGAGAAGGAACTCGGGCACATCCTGGGCGACAGCGCGCCGGGCCTGCTGCTCGCCGCGCCGGGTGCGGAACTGCCCGCAGCCGTAGGCGACTTGGAGCGCGTCGACATCGACGTGCACGCCACCGGCGGCCCTGCGCCCGAACCCCGGGTGCAGGACGCCGACCCCGCCCTGGTCGTCTACACCTCCGGTACCACCGGCCCCCCGAAGGGCGCCGTACTTCCCCGCAGGGCCGTCGCCGCGACGCTGGACGTGCTCGCCGACGCCTGGCAGTGGACGTCGGGGGACGTCCTGGTGCACGGGCTCCCGCTGTTCCATGTGCACGGCCTGGTCCTCGGCATCCTCGGCCCGCTCCGCCGCGGCGGCTCGGTCCGCCACCTCGGCCGGTTCAGCACACAGGGTGTGGCCCGGGAGCTGAACGACGGCGCGACCATGCTCTTCGGCGTGCCGACGATGTACCACCGCATCGCCGAAACCCTCGCGGAGGAACCGGAGTTGGTGAAGGCGCTGAGCGGGGCCCGGCTGCTGGTCTCCGGTTCGGCGGCACTCCCCGTGCACGACCACGAGCGCATCGCGGCCGCGACCGGCCGCCGGGTCCTGGAGCGGTACGGCATGACGGAAACCCTCATGAACACGAGTGTGCGCGCGGACGGTGAGCCGCGTGCCGGGACCGTTGGCGTGCCGCTGCCGGGGGTGGAGTTGCGGCTGGTGGAGGAGGACGGGGCGCCGATCACGTCGTACGACGGCGAGACGGTGGGCGAGATCCAGGTGCGCGGCGCGAACCTGTTCACCGAGTACCTCAACCGGCCGGACGCGACGGCGGGGGCGTTCACGGCGGACGGCTGGTTCCGTACGGGCGACATGGCCGTGCGGGATCCGGACGGGTACGTGCGGATCGTCGGCCGGAAGGCCACCGACCTGATCAAGAGCGGGGGGTACAAGATCGGGGCGGGCGAGATCGAGAACGCGCTCCTTGAGCACCCGGGGGTGCGGGATGCGGCCGTTACGGGGGAGCCGGATCCGGACCTGGGTGAGCGGATCGTGGCGTGGATCGTCCCGGCGGAGCACCGGTCGCCGCCGTCCCTGCGGGAGTTGGCGGACCATGTGGCGAGCCGTCTCGCCCCGCACAAGCGCCCCCGGGTCCTCCACCTCCTGGCCGCCCTCCCCCGCAACGACATGGGGAAGATCATGAAGCGGGCGCTGCATGCCTGAGCGTCTGTCCGCCCGCGAGGTGATCGCCCTGGTCGCCGACGACTTCTCCGAAATCCCGTACCCCGTACGGCAGTCGAAGCCCGATGGGCCCCTCGCCTGGCAGGGGTACGACGCCTCGCGGGCCCGCGCCGCCGAGCGGACCGGCGAGGAGGAGTCGGCCGTGTGCGGTACCGCGCACGTCGAGGGCACCCAAGCCGTCCTGATCGCCTTCGAGTTCGGCTTCCTGGGCGGCTCGCTGGGCGAACGCACCGGGGATCGCCTGGAGGCGGCGTACACCTACGCCCGTGAACACCGCCTCCCCGTCGTCCCGTTGGTGGCCACGGGCGGCAGCCGTATGCAGGAGGGCATGCTCGCCCTGACCCAACTCCAGCGCGTGGCACGCCAGTCGGCGCTCACCCGGGAGGCCGGGCTGCCTCAGGTAGCGGTGCTGCGCGATCCCACCACGGGCGGCGGCTGGGCCACCCTGGGTGCGGGCGCCGACGTGATCCTGGCGCTGCCCGGCGCGCAGGTCGGTTTCGCCGGTTCCCGGGTCCGCCCCGCGGACGCGGACCCGGCGGCGTACACGGCGGAGGCGCAGGTGGCGGCGGGGGCGGCGGACGCGGTCGTCCGGCTGGAGGAGCTGCGGGGGACGCTGGGGGTGTGGCTGCGGCTGCTGACGTCCTCGTCGTCCGAGCCCGCCCCCGTGCCCCCGCCGCTCGGCGCCACCGGTCTCCCGGCCACCGGCTGGGCGGCGGTGCGGCGGGCGCGTTCCGCCGAGCGTCCGCGCGCGACGGTGTATCTGGACGCCTATTTCACCCGCCGCACAGCCCTGTCCGGCGACCGCTGCGGTGGCACCGATGCGGGCATGCTGTGCGGTTTCGGCGAGCACGAGGGCCGCACGGTGGCGTACGCGGCGCAGGCCGGCACGGCGACCCGGCCGGCCGGTTACCGCACGGCCACCCGCCTGATCCGTCTCGCGGACCGTCTCGGCATCCCCGTGCTCACCCTGGTGGACACCCCGGGTGCCGCGAACGACGCCGAGGCCGAACGGCAGGGCGCGGGCGCCGCGATCGCCGACCTGTTCACCACGGTGGCCGCCGCCCGCACCCCGATCACCACCCTCCTCATCGGCGAGGGCGGCTCCGGGGGCGCGCTCGCCCTGGCCGCGCCCGGGAACACGTACGCCGCGCCGGACAGCTACTTCTCCGTCATCGCCCCGGAGCTCGCCGCCGCGATCCTGAAGCGGCCGCCGGAGGAGACGGAGGCGACGGCGGACCAACTCCGGGTCCGGCCGCAGGATCTGGCGGAGCTGGGGGTGATCCGCGGAGGGAGCGAGCCGTCGGAGTCGGGCGGCTGACCCTTCATCACGACCTTTACGTCAGCCTTATTTCCGACATAAAGGACAAAAACCCCCATTCAGCGGCACCCCACCCGGCCCCCCAGAAAAGGCGCCCCCTCCCCCGCCCCCGCACGATGCCACTAAGCCCCGCCACCCGGCGCGGCCCACGGTCTGTGCTCTCGGGAGGACCTGCCATGACCGCCAGTCTGGAGCAGCTGCGCCGCTGCCATTTCGCCGTCGACCTCGGCGCGGCGAGGACCCGGGTGTACGTGAAGGGGGCCGGGCTCGTCGTCGACCAGCCGTCGGCCGCCGCCGTGAACACCCGTACCGGCGCGCTGATCGCGGTCGGCGAGTTCGCCGAGAAGATGACGGGCCGCACCCCCGACTACATCCGCGTCGTACGGCCCGTCTCCGGCGGGACCGTCGTCGACATCGAGATGGCCCAGCGCATGCTGCGCCACCTGCTAGGTGACAAGGTCCGTCGCGCCCTGCGCCGCAAGCCCCGTCTCCGGGCCGCCGCCTGCACCCCGCACGACGCCGACCCGCTGGCCCAGCGCGCGGCGATCGAGACCCTCGTCGGGCTCGGGGCGCGGCGCGTGGAGCTCGTGGACACCCTCATCGCCGCCGCCGTCGGCTGCGGGCTGCCGGTGGAGCGCCCCGAGGCGACCATGATCATGGTGTGCGGGGCCGCAGCCACCCAGGTCGCCGTGCTCTCCCTCGGGTCGATCGTGACCGCGGAGCGCATCCCCGTCGGCGGTGAGGCCGTCGATCACGCGATCGTCCAGCACCTGCGCCACGAGCACGAGCTGATGCTGCCCAGCCAGTCCGTACGACCGCTGCAGCTCGCCCTGTCCGGCAACGGCCTCACCTCGCAGGGCCCGGCCTCCACCGAGATCCACGGCAGGGACGTGGCCACCGGCCTGGCCCGTTCCGTGCAGGTCGACACCGCGGCCGTACGGGACGCGATCGAGACCCCGCTGACCGCCGTCCTGGACGGCATCGGCCGGGTGCTGCGCAACTGCCCGCCCGACCTGGTGGCCGACCTCGCCGACCGCGGGATCATGATGGTCGGCGGTTCCGCGCTGCTCCCCGGGCTCGACCAGATGCTGCGGCACGCCACCGGGATGCCGGTGCACATCGCCGAGCGGCCCGACGTCTGCGCCGTACAGGGACTGGGGTACATGCTGGAGGGCCGGATCGAGCCGCTTTCGCTCGACCCGCTGGCCACCTGAGACGCCGTAGCGAATGCCCGAACCTCCCCTGCCGCCCCTCCTCGAAGCCGTCCTCGGTGTCGGTACCGACCTCGACCTGCGCACCACGCTCCAGCACATCGTGGACAGCGCCGCCGAGCTGACCGGCGCCAGGTGCGCGGCACTGGACACGACGGATCCCGGGCTGGACGGGCTCAGCGCGATCCGCACGCCGGGGCCCGTGCCACCGCCGGCGGCCGGGATCAGCGTGCCGATCCGGGTGCACGACGGCGTCTTCGGCACCCTGCACCTCGGCGGCGAGGGCGCCTTCACGGCGGAGCACGAACAGCTCCTGCAGATCCTGGCGGACCGGGCCGGCATCGCGATCGGCAACGCCCGGCTCTACGAGGCCGCCTGCCGGCGCGAGCGCTGGATCGAGGGCGCGGCGGCCGTCACCACCGCGCTGCTCACCGGGGAGAGCGCCGCCGACGCCCTCATGACGGTCGCCGAGCAGGCCCGCATCCTCGCCGACGCCGCCGCGGGCGTCATCCTCCAGCGCACCCCCGAGGGCGGCATGGAGATCGTGACGGCGTCGACGTACGACGATTCCGGCGACGTCGTCGGCACGACCATCGAGCCGGGCAGCGCGGTACTGGAGCAACTCCTCGGCGGGGAACCGGTGTTCATCGCGGACTCGGCGACCGACCCCCGCATGACCACGCATGTACGGCACCGGTTCGGGCCCAGCATGATGCTGCCGTTGCAGGCCGACGGCACGCTGATCGGCACGCTCGCGCTCCCCCGGCGGCGCGGCGACCGGCCGTACACGCCCGTCGAGCGGCTGCTGGCGGTGCAGTTCGCCTCCCAGGCCGCCCTCGCCCTCGTCCTCGCCGACGCCCGGCACCAGCGCGAACGGCTCGCGGTGTACGAGGACCGCGACCGCATCGCCCGCGATCTGCACGACCTGGTCGTCCAACGGCTGTTCGCCACCGGGATGATGCTGGAGTCGGCCCAGCGCCGCTGTCCGGCCGCCGATGTCCAGGACAGCCTCGGGTCCGCGGTGGACGAGCTCCAGTCGACGATCCAGGAGGTCCGCACGGCGATCTTCACGCTCCAGCAGCCGCCCGCCGACGCCCCGACCGGCTTCCGCGGCAAGGTGCTCAGGGAGGCCGCGGGAGCGGCCGCACTGCTCGGGTTCACGCCGTCCGCCGTCTTCACCGGTGCCGTCGAGGCCCTCGTCCCCGAGCAGGTCGCGGCCCGCCTCCTCGCCGTCCTGCGCCGGGCCCTCGCGGAAGCCGCCCGCCGCCCCGGCGTCTCCCGTGTCGAGGTCACCGTCGACGCGACGGTGAGACTGCCCGACGGACGCGCCGGTGTACGGCTGACCGTGCACGACGACGGCCCCGTACCCCGCTCCGGAACGGCCGTGACCCCGCGCGGCTCCGGTACGACCGTCATGTGGCAGTCGCCCCTGTGACGGAGCCTCAGGCCATCTCCAGCGCACTGCCCTCGGGGCGGAACCGCTCCAGTCTCCGCGGCGGCACGATGCTCGGCAGCAGCATCTCCCACATCAGGGTGGTCTCCTCGGACAGGTCGGCCCGGCCGCTGAGGACCTGGGAGCTGAGCTGCAGCCCGGTCCAGGAGCCGACGATGAGCCGGGCCACCCGGCCCGGGTCCAGGTCCGCCTTCACGTCCCCGCGGCGCTGCGCCTGGACCAGGCAATCCCGGAAGAGTTCGATCCACCGGGTGTAGGGCTCGTGGACAATGCCCGTCCGGGAGCTCCGGTCGACGACCAGACGGATGCCGGCCCGCACCCGGACGTCCGCCACCAGCCGCCGCGCCATGGAGTGCACGGTGTCGATGACGGTCTGCACGCCGGGCTTGCCGGCCTCCGCGACCGGCTCCAGGGCGGCGAACTGCTCGGCGATGAGGGCCTGGGCGAGCTCCTCCTTCGAGCCGAAGTGGAAGTAGAGCGCGCCCTTGGTCACCCCGGCCTCCTTGACGATGTCGCCGAGTGACGTCCCGTGGTAGCCCTCGGCGTCGAATGCGCGGGCCGCCCCGTCGAGAATGGCCGACCGGGTGGTCTCCGCGCGTTCCTGCCTGACCATGCGCCCAACCCCTGCCTGTGTCGCGACGACTCTCATGATCAGTCTGCCTTCCCCGCTCCCGCAAAAACCAACCGACTGGTACTTTTCGCGGCTGTTCGGAGCAGTCCCCGGGGAAGCCGGCCGCGTGGGTATCGTCGGCGCGCACGCCGGGCGAGGCCGGGGCCGGGACTGGGGCATTCACGGCCCGCAGCGGCCGTCGGGTGTGCGGCTCTGCCGAATGCGTGCGTCTCAACCTGCCGGGCCCCCGTCAACAGGCGAACCAGCAGCGGACGGTGGTGCCGTCGGGTCCGGCGTGGACGCGGACGAGGTCGGCGACGAGGTTGACGATGAGCAGCCCGCGGCCGCCGCGCTGTTCCCGGGAGGCCGGCCGACGCCCGGCCAGCAGGTCGGTGAGCCGGCCCTCGTCGCGGACCTCGCACACCACGTACCCGTCCTCGGCCCACACCCGCAGCGCGCCCGCGCCCCCGCCGTGCAGCACGCTGTTGGTGGTCAGCTCCGCGGCGGCCAGCGCCAGGTCGTCGAGCCGGGGCCGCACCAGCCCGAACCGGGCGCCCGCCTCGGTGGCGAGGTGCCGGACCTCGCCGAGCACGTCGGCGACGAAGGCGTGGGCCGGCACGTCCGGCGCCGGCGGCAGCGGCAGCGGTTCGTTGTAGCGGGAGTGCACGGCCTCGAAGTCGTACCGTGCGCTCGGCCGCTCCCGCCCGGAGTCCGCGTCGACGACCACGGGGTGGGTGGCGTGGGCGTCGGCGACGACCTGCGGATCGAGCCGCCGGGTGTCGTACGGGCACAGGATGGTGACGTCACGGCCCCGGAAGGCGGCGTTGATCAGGGCCTCGTGCTGGACACAGGCGGGGTATTCGGTGGCCGTGCGTCCCGCCCAGATCGGTTCACCGACGATCGACACCCGGGTGCCGGGCGGCTGGGCGTCGGCGAAGGAGCGCAGCACGTTGGGGATGATCCGGCCCGGGTTGCGCCCGGCCTCCCGCATGTCGAGGAACCGCACGGGGGCGTCGGCGCCGATCTCCTCCTCCAGCAGCCGGAGGTTCTCGGTGGGCACGGCCACGGCCACCGGTTCCCCGGCGGCGAGCGCCTTGCGCACGAACGGCACCACACCCGCGACGTACTCGCGCTCGTCACGGTAGAAGAGCGCCGGATGCACGAACGGATCCGCGGCTTCGGTCACCGCGTTCACAGGGACGTCACCGCGCTCCCGCTCACCGGAAGACGGTGTTGTGGAGCTTTGTGCCGGATGTCCACGCCGACTCCTCACTGCAGGCCGGACTGCCTCTCCTCCGATACGTCTCCCCTCCGGAAACGTCTCTGCGCGTATGCCTGGACAAGACCGCGCCTACCCACGGCAGATGTCCGCCATGCCCCGCTGTGCGGGGTGTAGTCCTCAGGACTCCGGGCAGGCGGACCCCTGAACCGGCGGATCCCGCGCGGCCACACCCACGGCCGGGGCCGGGTTGCGGCGGTATTCGGTGACTCAACCTCGTGACGACTGTGGGGAGCAGCGAGGCGGACATGAGCTCAGCGGCACACACGTCGCTCGCAGGGCGACGGAACACCCTGACCGTCGAGAGCCGCCCGGACGGGGACCGGGCCGTGCTCGTCGTACGCGGTGAGCTGGTCCACGGCTGCGCGGACACCCTGGCCGCAGCCCTGAACGAGCTTCCGGACGGCATCCGCCGGGTCGACCTGGACATGGGCGGCGTCTTCTTCATGGACACGGGGGGAATCCCGTTCCTGGAAGTGCTCGACACCTACGGCCGCCGTCGCGGCGTGCCGGTGGCGGCGACCGGCTGGAGCGGCCAGCCGCGCAGCGCCCTGGAGATGGCCGGCCTGGATCCCGAGGATCCGCTGCACGGCCCCGGGACACAGCGGGAGCCCGTGCCGTCGGTGGTGGTCGCGGAGCGCACTCAGCAGTTGGACCTGCTGCGCACCGAGGTCGAGCAGCTCCGGCGGGCGATCGCCGGCCGCCCGGTCATCGACCAGGCGCGCGGGGTTCTGATGGCCACCCACGCCTGCTCCTCGGACCAGGCGTGGGACATCCTGCGGGAGGCCTCCCAGCTCTCCAACACCAAGCTGCGCGAGGTCGCCGCGGTGGTCACGGCCGGCGCCGAGGGCAGCGGCCCGCTCCCGTCGCCCGAACTGCGCCGGGCCCTGCGGACGGCGATCGACCGCTGCCTGAACTGACCTCGCCGTCGGCCGCCTTGCACACTGGCACCGGCACCGGCATCAGTACGGCAGCAGCCGTCCCGACGGGGTCCTGCGGTCGATCTCCGGCTGACGGGTGTCACGGGAGGACGAGGGCCGACGGCTGACACGAACACGGATCTGGCGGTTCATGGCGCCCTCCTGCGGGCCTGGATTGCTGTTCCCCGACACGGACCAGCCTCGTCCTTGAGACGCGCCCGCACATCGTGCCCACGGAGGCACCTGCCCTGCCTCCCCGGGACGACCGCGGCCTCTCCCGCTACTCCCGGGGGAGGACAACTACCCTCGGGAATGCCCGATCAAGCCTTTCCCGAACCACCATCCGGTCGCGCAGGCGGCGTACCCCGCCCCGACATTCATAGTCAAGTCTTCCTAATGAACGCTTGTGAGCTTGTGCGATGAGACCGATCATTGGCCGAATTCCGCCTGTATCGCTCATCCGCTGGAGCCCCTGGTGACCGCTGGCCCCCTCATATCCGAACCGGCCGGCGCGCCGACGGCAGCCGAGTCGGAACGCCAGAAGCTGCGCAAGCACTTCGGCCGCTTCGACATCCTGTTCTTCCTGCTGTGCACCATCGTCGGCGTGGACACCATCGGCACGGTGGCCGCCTCCGGCGCTGAGGCGTTCACCTGGCTGATCGTGCTGGCCGTGGTGTTCTTCGTCCCCTCGGCCCTGCTGACCGCCGAACTCGGCGCCGCCTTCCCCGACGAGGGCGGCCCCTACATCTGGACCAGCCGCGCCTTCGGCCGCCTGGCCGGTGCCGTCAACAACTTCCTGTACTGGATCACCAATCCGGTGTGGCTCGGCGGCACCCTCTCGGTCTCCGCCGTCACGGCGTTCACGACCTTCTTCAACGACGGCAAGGACCTGAGCACCCCCGCCTTCTACGTGTTCACCCTCGTCTTCGTCTGGCTCGGGGTGCTCGCCGCGATCCTCTCCTTCGACGTCGGCAAGTGGATCCCCACCATCGGCGCGTGGAGCCGCTTCCTGCTGCTCGGCCTGTTCACCGTCACCGTCGTGGTCTACGGCGTCCAGCACGGCCTGCACGGATTCGGACTCGGCGACTTCTCCCCGACGTACGCGGGCTTCGTCGTCCTGGTGCCCGTCCTGATGTTCAACTTCGTCGGCTTCGAGCTGCCCAGCACGGCGGGCGACGAGATGACCGACGCGCAGAAGGACGTGCCGTTCGCCGTGTTCCGCAGCGCCGGCCTCGCCGTACTGCTCTACGCCCTGCCGCTCCTCGGCATCCTGCTGGTCCTGCCCGTCAAGGCCATCACCGGCCTGGGCGGCTTCATCGACGCGATCCGCCAGGTCTTCACGGTGTACGGCGGCCATGTCGCCGGCGACGGCACCGCCACCCTCAGCGGTGTGGGCAGCGTGCTCGGGGACCTGGCCGCGGTCCTGTTCATCCTCACCCTGCTGTCCTCGGGCGTGACCTGGGTGATGGGCTCCGACCGCGCCCTCGCCGTCTCCGGCTACGACGGCGCGGCCCCGCGGTTCCTGGGGGTGATTTCCAGCCGTTTCGGAACGCCGGTCCGGGTCAACATCCTCAGCGGTCTGGTGTCCACGGCCGTCCTGGTCCTGGCCCACGAACTCACCAATGGCAGTGCGGCGAAACTCTTCGGCGCGGTCCTGGGGCTGGCAGTCTCCACCACCCTGGTCAGTTACCTGGGCATCTTCCCGGCCCTCGCGGTACTGCGCCGCAAAGCCCCGGGGGTCCCGCGTCCGTACAAGGCGCCCTTTCCTCTCCTCATCAGCATCGTGCTCACCGCGTTCGTCCTGTACGCCTGCGTGCAACTGGTCGCGCCGGGCGCCCCCACCCACTGGTTCAGCTCCGCCTACGCCCCGGACGGCTGGAGCCACGCCGAACGATGGAAGTACCTGCTGACGGAGTTGCTGCCGCTCATCGGGTTCATGCTCCTCGGCGTCCTGTTCTGGGTCCTGGGCAAGCCGACCCGTGCGGCCCGCCGCTGACGGGCGGACGGCGTCAGGAGAGGGGTCCCAGGATCTCCTGGGACTCGACGAGCCCCTGGTCGCTGGGGGCCCCGCCCTCGCCGAAGACGCGTGCGGCCTGCCGGGCCCGGAACTCCAGATGGGCTTCGGCGGGCTTGGCGTAGCCGTACCTCGCGCGGGCCTCGGCGGGGGTCAGCACTTCCTCGTTGCGGGGCGGGATGCCGAGTTTGACCGGGGCGATCACCGAGACCGTGGAGGGCGACAGCCTTTCCAGCAGGCGCAGTTCGACCCGGGGGTCGAGCCGGACGAGCGCGAAGGCCGTCTTCATCACGGGCACGATGAGCACGTCGAGGAGGCGTGACTGCCGGATGCCGGCCATCTCGCGCATCCAGCGCGGCATGGTGGCGATGGTCGCGATCCGCTGCGCCCTCGCCACGCCCGTGCTCAGCGGTTTCGCCCAGCGCGGGGTGGGCGGCAGGACCAGCTCGGTGGTGAGGAGGTGGTTCATGGCCTGCCGGGCGATGGGGCTTGCGGACAGGCGCGGCCGCATGCGTGCGAAGTAGGCCCGGACGCCGTCACGGGTGCGGGGGACGTCGTCGGGTGAGCAGGTCTGCAGTTCCGCGGCGACGGCGCAGGCCTCCCAGTACTCCGCCTCCTCCGCCGCGGTGAGCTTGCCGGGGCCGTACTTCTCGTAGGCGTAGAGGACGGAGTGCCAGCCGGTGAGCTGGATCCACAGCTGCGAGGCCGGGTCGTTGGCGTCGTAGGTGCCGTCGCCGTGAGGCAGGTGGCCGATCGCCTTGGAGTGCACCTTGACCAGGATGTCCGCGGCCTTGCACACCTCCCGTGAGCCGGCGAAGGCGACCATCGCGAAGTAGCGCAGGGTCCGGTCGTAGCGGGTGCGGGGTCGCTGGTAGATGCCCTGGGTGCGGTGGACGGCGGCCACCAGGGGCGGGTCGAGTTCCTCGACCACCACGGCCCGCTGGAAACCCACGGTCGGCGCGGTGGGGCAGCTCCAGACCTTCCAGACCACCGAGCCCGGGCCGAAGAAGCCGTAGTCCTCGTGCGGTTCGACCTCGCTGCGCTTCAGCTTCGTCATCCAGCCGCTCCCTGTGCTGCGCGGCATGGGCCGCCCCTTGATTACGACACTGCTGTCGTAAATTAAGACACGAGTGTCGTAAACTGCCAAGGTGTCAGCGTCCACGCATTCGGCAGACCGGCCGCGCAGACGGCGCCCCTACGCGCCGCGCGTACCCATCGGCGAGCGCCGCGAGCAACTCCTCGACGCCGCTCTCGCCGTGATCGTGAGCGAGGGCTACGAGCGGGTCTCCATCGACGCCGTGGCGAAGCGGGCCGGTGTCGCCCGGTCGGTGGTCTACGGCGCCTTCGACGACCTCGGCGCCCTGCTGCTCGCCCTGCTCGACCGTCAACAGGCGCGCGCCTTCACGCGGTTGCTGGCGACGGTTCCCGGCCCGGAGGAACTGCGCGACCCGGGCGGGTTCGCCGCCGAGACGGTGCGCCGGATGTCAGCGATGCTCCACGACGATCCGGACACCTGGCGGCTGATCCTGCTGACCCCGGGCACCATGCCCGCGGTGGTCCGCGACCGCATCGAGGCGGACCGGGAACGGTTCCGGCGGCGGGTGGAGGAGTGGATCTCCCTCGCCGCGGCCGGCCGGAGCGCACCCCGGCTCGACCCGCAGATCCTCGCCCACGCGCTCGTCGCCTGCGCGGAGCACTTCGGCCGCCTCGCCCTCACCGACCCGGGCAGGTTCACGCCCGAACGCCTCACCGACCAGGTGCGGTTGATCCTCGACACCGTCAACCCGCCGAGGGAACAACCGAGTTGACCCTCGCCTTCGTCCGACCGCCCGGAGTCGGGCGGCGAGGCGGCGTCGCGGGCCGGCAGGGCGAGCACCTCGCGTACAGCCGGTGGGGCGGGCAAGCCGCATGAGACTGCCGGTGACGCGAGGGGGGGTCGCGTCACCGGCGGTGGATCGGGGCGCCCGGGAGAGTGACTCGGGCTTCTACGAGGCGGTGATCAGCTCTGCCGGGCCTTCGTCGACAGTCGGTTGCGGAGCAGGGCGAAGGCCACCACACCCGCGGCCACCAGGGTGGACAGGACGACCTGGTCCCGGCCGCCGCCGGAGGCCGTGTCGGTGAGCATGTATCCGAGCACGAACACGATCAGGGCGATGGTGGCCCAGGTCAGGTACGGGAAGAGCCACATGCGGACGACGAGCTTCTCCGGCGACTCGGCCTGGATGATCCGGCGCATGCGCAGCTGCGAGAAGCAGATGACCAGCCAGACGAACAGGGCGATGGCACCGGAGGAGTTGAGCAGGAACAGGAAGACGGTGTCGGGCCAGGCGTAGTTGAAGAACACCGCGACGAAGCCGAAGACGACCGAGGCGAGGATCGCGGTCTGCGGCACACCCCGGCGCTTGGTGCGGCCGAAGGCGGCGGGGGCGTCACCGCGGCGGCCGAGGGAGAAGGCCATGCGGGAGGCGGTGTAGAGGCCGGAGTTCAGACAGGACAGCACCGAGGTGAGCACGATGAAGTTCATGACCTGACCGGCGTGCGCGATGCCCAGGGAGTCCAGGGCGGCGACGTACGAGCCGTCCTTGGTGATGGCCGGGGAGTTCCAGGGCAGCAGGGTCAGCACGACGAAGATCGAGCCGAGGTAGAAGACACCGATCCGCCAGATGACGCTGTTGGTGGCCTTGGTGACGGCACGCTGGGGGTCCTCGGACTCCCCCGCCGCCAGGGTGACGATCTCGCTGCCCATGAAGGAGAAGACGACCATCAGCACACCGGTGAGAATCTTGCCGGGTCCGTTGGGCAGGAAGCCGCCGTGCGCGGTGAGGTTGGACAGCCCCGCGGTGTCGCTGTGCGTGCCCGGCAGGATCCCGAAGACCGCCAGGAGGCCGACGCCGATGAACGCGGCGATCGCGACGACCTTGATCCCGGCGAACCAGAACTCGAACTCGCCGTAGGAGGAGACCGAGGCGAGGTTGGAGACGGTCAGCACGATCATCACGATCAGCGCCCAGGCCCACTGCGGTACGCCGGGGATCCAGCTCTCCAGGATCTTCGCGCCGGCGGTCGCCTCCACGGCGAGCACCACGACCCAGAAGAACCAGTAAAGCCAGCCGATGGAGAACCCGGCCCAGCGGCCGAGCGCGCGGTCGGCGTAGGCGGAGAAGGAGCCGGAGGTCGGGTTCGCGGCGGCCATCTCACCCAGCATGCGCATCACGAGCACGACCAGGGCGCCCACGAGTGCGTACGACACGAGGATGCCGGGCCCCGCGGCGGCGATGCCCGAGCCGGAGCCGACGAACAGGCCCGCTCCGATCACACCGCCGATCGCGATCATCGACAGGTGACGGTTCTTCAGCCCGGCCTGGAGACCGGCTTCCGCTGGGGGGTCTTCGGCGGTGGTGACCTTGCCGGGGGCGGGGGCAGGGGGACGTGTGGTCATCTCGACATCCAGGGGACTGGCGGGGACGGGGACGGTTCCGGCGGGACCGGACGGAGGTGGCCGTACGGATTCCGCCGGGCGTGGCCTGCGGGTGCCGGGTCAGGGGGCGGGGCCGGGTCGGGGGTGGCGATCACGGTCGCGGGGAGGGCATGGTGGATCACGGCCGCCGACCGGGGTCTGCTGCTTCGGTCGCCCGGTGACGCTCAGGAAAATAGTTCACGGCGATCAAAAAAAACAAGGGTGCCGTCGACGGACCGACGGCCTCCGCACGCCGCCCCGCGGCTCACCGGCGCCTCCCGGGCGACCCCTCGCGCCCCCGTCGACGTACCCCTCGAAGGCGCCCGGCGAGACGTGAATCCCCTGCTCAGGACCATGGTCACCCGGTCGCCCACCCGGACCCGTCCCCCGCTCGCGAACCGGCCGCCGCGAGGTCTTGTTTAACTGTTCACCTTGCTCTAATTTTTCCTGCATCGCGGCCCGCCACTCCCGGCGCGACCCCCGCGCCGTGCCGTGGCCCGGCTGCTGCGGGCTGCTTCGGACGAACCTCCTCCGACGTCCGCGCCCCCTGGGAGCCCCTGTGCACCACACCGTGCCACCGTCGCGGGAACCACCGGCGACCCCCGCCGCTCACCCCGGGCCCGCGCGAGACCGCGTCCCGGCGGGTCGGGCCGGGGTCCGGCACGGGACCTCGGCCGGGCCGGGACCACCCCCGCGACACGGGCTCCGGTGCGGCCGGCCGACGTCACGTGCCGGGCCCCGGGCCGACGCGCCGGACCGCTTCCGTCGCGGGCCGCGGCCGCGTTCAGCAGGCCGTTAGGGTGGCGTCGTGGTGAATGCAGCGGGCAAGTTCGGGCCTTACAACCAGCCGGGCCCGGCTCGGACGACGCCGGTCACCGGCGTGGGACACGCCCGCGCCCTGCCCGGCGGGGGCCAGAACGGATCCGACCTCGTCCGGTCGAGGATCGCGCTGCGGGTACGTCTGCGCTCCGTGCGGCCCGGGGACCGGCTCCCCGATGCCGGGGTCCTCGCCGAGGAACTGGGGATCAGCGAGATCACCGTCCGTCGCGCGCTGGAAGGCATGTGCCAGGACGGCCTGCTCGACCGCCGACGCGGACGGGCGGGCGGAACCTTCGTCGCGCAGGACTGGGACGCCGTCGTCGCCGTGATGCACGACGCCGAGGAGGCGGCCTCACTGGACGCCTTCCATCTGCTGCTCGAATGCGGCCTGGTGGCGCACGGCTCGGGCGAGGTCCCGGCCGGGCGTCTTGAGGGGCTTCGGGCACTGGTCGAGGAGACGGACCGGACCGACGACCCGGCGCACCTGGCCGAGTTGGAGGCCCGCTTCCACCTGGACCTCGCGGAGACCCTCGGCGGCGCCGGAATGCGCGAGTTCGCCGCCGACCTGCTCGGCCGGCTCTGCCTGCTGCTGCCCGTGCCGCACCCCGCGGCCCTCCGGGCACAGAACCTCTGCCACGCCGAACTGCTCGCCGAACTGGGCCGGGGTGCGACCGATCCGGCCGTGCAGGCGGTGAAGGCGCACCAGCGTTCCCGGCACCGCTGACGCCCGATCCGTCCGTCGAGGACCAGCACTGACCACTCCCCACGCACAAGGAGTTGCCGCCATGCCCGACCCCGGAGCAGGCCCGCTGTCCCCGCCGGGCCCCGTCGGCGGCGCGCCGCAGCGGCTGCGTGGCGGTGTCCTCGGCATGGCGGACATCGCCGCCGCCACGATGGCCAACGTCGGCCCGGCCATGAGCTTCTTCTTCGGTTTCGCCTTCCTGGCCACCACCGCGGGCGTGGCGTCACCCCTGACGATCGTCGCCGCGGGCATCGCGGTCGCGCTCCTCGGCAACACGCTGGCGGAGTTCTCCCGGGCGCACCCCTCGGCGGGCAGCTTCACCACCTTCGTGGGCAAGACCTTCGGACCGGTCAGCGCCGTGACCACCGCACTGCTGGCCGGGGTGGGCTACATCATCGCGATGGCCTCCGTCATCGCCATCTCCGGCGGGTTCGTGCAGATCACCCTGTACCACTACACCGGCGTGGACCTGCCGTGGATCATCTGGACGCTGCTGCTCACCGGGCTGGCCGTGGGGCTGATGCTGCGCGGGGTGGTGGTCTCCACCAAGTGGGCCGGTTACTTCTTCGGCGTGGAGATGCTGGTCCTGGCCGTCGTCTCGGTCGCGGCGCTCGTGGAACACCGCGGCTCCCTCTCCCTCGATCCCTTCCTGCCCAGCCACATCAGCCACGGCTTCAGGGGACTGGCGGCCGGATTCCCGCTGGCGGTGTACCTGTTCGTCGGCTGGGAGAACTCGGCCGCGCTCGCCGAGGAGACGGAGAACCCGCGGCGCAACGTCGGCCGCGCCGTGTTCTCCTCCATCGCGATCATGACGGTGAGCTACGTCGTCTTCGCCTACGCCACGGTGACCGGCTTCGGCTACGACGTGAACAGACTCGGAGCCTCCCCGATCCCCTTCGTCGAGGTGGCCCAGCACACCCTCGGCGCGCTGGCGTTCCTCACCTATCTGGGCGGCCTGACCTCCACCCTCGGTGTGCTGATCGCCGGCATCAACTCGCAGGCCCGCCTGGTGTTCAACGCCGGACGCGAGGGCCTGCTCCCGTCCTTCTTCGGCTACGTGCACCCCACCCGCCGTACACCGAACAACGCGATCGTCACCTTCGCCGTCACCGCCCTGGTGATCATCGGCGGCTGGGGGGTGGGCCATCTGCTGGGATCCGGCGGCGGCCCGATGGACCCGGTGGTCTTCTTCACCGAGTCCTCGACCCTCGGCACCATCCTGATCCTGCTGGTCTACCTCGCCTCGAACATCGCCCTGCCGCTGTACTACCGCAGGTACCGGCCGCAGGAGTTCCGGGTGGTACGGCACCTGGTGCTGCCCGCGCTCGGCACGCTGGCGATCCTGGTCCCGCTGTACTACCTCGCCAAGCCGGGCCAGCCGGGACCGTACAACTGGTTCCCCTACGCGGCGCTGGCCGCCCTGCTCGCCGCCGTCGGCTACGCGGCCCTCCTGGTCCGCCGCGACCCGACTCTCGCCGACCGGGTCGGGTCCGTGGTCGCTGACGTGGAATGAGCCCGGGCTGCACCGAAGGATCCACATGACGCGCCGACTGATCGGGACGTCCTGCTCGGTGCTCGTCGTGCCCGAGCAGGCCCCTGCCGAGTGGAGACGGACCGGGACATCCTGGTCGAGGACGGGGTGATCGCCTGGCTGGGCCCGGCGGGCTCCGGACCGGAGGCGGCCGGGGCGGAGACCGTGGACGACACGGGACTGCTGGCCGTACCGGGGCTGGTCAACGCCCACACGCACGGACCGATGACGCTGATGCGCGGCGCCGCCGAGGACGTGAGCGTGGAGGCCTGGTTCAACGAGCGGGTGTGGCCCATGGAGGTCAACTTCACCCCCGCCGACATCGGCCTCGGCGCGGAGCCGGCCTGTGCGGAGATGCTGCTCAGCGGGGTGACCACGTTCGCCGACCACTACTTCCACGCCGAGCGGATCGCCGACGCCGTCGTACGGACCGGAATCCGGGCCGACATCGCGCCGACCTACTTCAGCAGCCGGGGCCGCGCGGCCCTGGAGGAGAGCGCCGAGACCGCCGTAGCCCTGCACGGCACGGGTGACGGACGGGTCACCGCGTCGCTGGGTCCGCATGCGCCGTACACCGTCGAGGACGCCGATCTGGTCCGGCTCGCGGAGCTGGCCCGGGAGGCCGGCCAGGTGGCACCTTCGGTCAGCGAGACACCGGCCTGACCTCGCACACCGGGCGGGTGACCGTGGCGGCTTTCCTCGGGCGGGAAGGGCGCTGCGGTCACCGCCGTCGGCGAACATGTCGGCTTCGTTGACGGGTGACGGACGGCATTGACAACCGTGATCCACCAGGGTTGTCATGAGCACATGCTCCGACCTGCTGGGACCCCATGGGAACTCGCCCGCTGACCGGGCGGCACGAGCTTCTCGACCTCGTCAGGGCCGAGTCGGCGGCCCGCCCCGGAGTCCTCCTCCACGGCCCCGCGGGGATCGGAAAATCCACGCTCCTGACGGCCCTGACGGCCTCCGTGTCCGCCACCGTCCTGCACTGCGCACCGGCCGAGGACGACGCCCGGCTTCCGTTCGCCGGACTCGTCGACCTGTTCACGCGGGTGCCGCGGCACTGCCTGGAACCCCTCGCACCCGAGCCCCGCGCCGCACTCGACGCAGCCCTGCTGCACCACCCGGGCCCCGAGGACGGCCGGAGCCGGCTCGCGCTGCGCGTCGCCGTCCTCGACACCCTGCGCGCCCTGGCGTCGACAGGCCCCGTTCTGCTGGTCGTCGACGGCGTGCAGTGGCTCGACGAGCCGACGGCCGAGGTGCTCGCCTTCGCGGTACGCCGCCTCGACGGAACCGGCATCCGCGTGCTGGCCGCCGAGCGCGTGACCGACGGCGGGCAGCCCGAAGGACTGCGCTGCTGCCCGCCGGGCACCCTCGAACTCGCCGTGCCGCCCCTGACGGACGCCGAGGTGGCGAGCCTCGTGCGCACCGACCTCGGCACCGACCTGCCCCCGGCGGCGCTGCGGACGGTCCAGGAGATTGCCGCCGGAAACCCTTTGTACGCCCAGGAGTTGGGGCGCGCGGCCCTGGACGGCGGCGACGTACCACCGAGACTGCGCGACCTCGTCCTGCACCGGGCCCGCACCCTCCCGGAGCCCGCCCGCCTCACCCTCCTCGTCGCGAGCGCCGCCGACCGCCCGGGCCTCACCGTGCTGCGGGCCACCGGGCTCCCCGACCCGGTCGCCGACCTCGCGGCCGCCGAACGGTTCGGCGTCGCGACGGCCGACGCCGACGGGACCGTACGCTTCCGGCATCCGCTGATCCGGGCCGCCCTCTACGCCGACGCCCCGCACAGCGCCCGCAGACAGGCGCACACCCTGCTGGCGCGGGCCGTCGCCGATCCCGTGGAGCGGGCCCGGCACCTCGCCCACGCCCATCCGTACGAGGACGAGGACACCGCCCGCACCCTGACGTCCGCGGCCGGGACCGCGCGTCAGGGCGGCGCACCAGGGACCGCCTTCGAACTGGCCTCGCTCGCCGCCCGCCGCACGCCGGGCGACCACCCCGCCGACCGCGCGGGACGACTGCTGGCCGCGGCCGAGTACGCCTGTGACGCCGGACGGCTGGAGGAGGCGGGCGAGGCCGCCGGGACCGTTCTCGCCGAGTCGGACTCGGCGCGCCTGCGGGTGCGGGCCCGGCTGATCCTGCTGCGCAACGCGGGCCAAGCACTGGAAGGCGCGGGCGACTTGATCGAGGAGGGCCTCGAAGACGCGGCGGGCGACCCGGAGTCGCAGGCCCGTCTGCATCACTGGGCCGCCGTACGAGGCCTGTTGTGCGGGGAGCTGGAGGCCGCGGACCGGCATGCCCGGCAGGCGGCACGGGCGGGTGACACGGACACCCGCATCGGAGCACTGGCGACCCTCGCCCGGGTGCGCTCCCTGGCCGGTGACCCGGTCGCCGCGGACGCCGCACTCGAAGCCGCCCTGACCCTGAGCGGCGGCACCGACGGCGGCCCGGACAGCTGGCGGCTGATCCGGATGCGGGCGATCCTCGCCCTGGACTCCGACCGGGTGACCGAGGCCCACGGACAGCTGACCCGACTCCTCGCGGCCATCGGCGAGTTCGCGGGCGTCGAGGACGTCCTGGCCACCCTGGTGGCACTCACCCGGGCCCAGGTGCGCGCGGGGTACTGCCGGGAGGCGCTGCACACCGCGGACCGCTGCTCGCGGGCCCTGGCCGAGGCGGGCGTACAGGCCGCTCCGGCGCTGTACGCGGCGGCGCTCGCGGCGACCGCGGGCGGCAGCGTGCGCGAGGCCCGGGAGCTCGCCGGGCGGGCGGTGCGCGCCTCGGAGGCCGACGGCGACCGGCTGTTCCTGGTGCGTGCGCTGGCGGTGCTGGGGCAGGCCGAACTGCTCGGCGGCGACCCGCTGGGCGCGGCGGCCGCCGTCGAGGCGCTCCAGCGGGTCAGGGAGCTCAGCACGGCGATGAGCGCCGCCGACCCTCCGTTGCTGCACTGGTACGCCGACCTGGCCGAGGCGCTGGTCGTGCTGGGCGAGAACGACGAGGCGGGGGCGGTGGTCCGCGAGGCCTACGCCCGGGTGTCCGCCGCCACGCCGGACAGCGTGCCGGCCGCCCTGGAGCGGGCGGAGGGCCTTCGGGAGGCGGGGCTGGGCCGGGCGAAGGAAGGGGCCGCGCGTCTGCGTGCCGCCGCGGACCGGCTGCGTCAACTCCCCCTGCCCGTCGAGCTGGTGCGCACCCTGATCGCCCTCGGCGCGGTCGAGCGCCGCTCGCGCCGCAGGAGTACGGCGCGCACGGTCCTCGGTGAGGCCCTGGAGACCGCCACCCGGATCGGCGCCGCCCCGCTCGCGTCCCGGGCCAGGGACGAGCTGGCGCGGCTGGACGCCGTGGAGCGCGGGGGCGAGGCCGGCGGGCCCGAACTCACGCCCACGGAAGCCAGGATCGCCGCGCTGGTCGGCGGCGGGGCCACCAACCGGGAGGTCGCCGCCGAGCTGTTCATCAGCGTCAAGACGGTGGAGGGGGCCCTGTCGCGGGTGTACCGCAAGTTCGGGGTGCGCTCCCGTACCGCGCTCGCGCACGCGATGGCCGTGGCCGTCCTCGCGACCGGCGCGGCGGCCGTCGACCTGGCCGACGACGACCAGGCCCCGCCGCTCACCCACGCGGTGACGGTCAGTCAGGCGGTGCGGGTCCGCGTTCCCCGCGTTCTCGCCACCCGCCGCGGGCGTGACATGCGCAGTTAACACGTGACGCAAGGGTTCCCCCGCTTATGGGGGTGGGGCTGGTGTTCCTACGGTGAAGCCGTTCCGCTTCCGGGACATCCCCCCACTCTCCGGAGGACCACAGTGAAGTCTCGTCTGAAACTGCTCGGTCTGGTCACCGTGCCGGCCCTGCTCGCCGCGGCCGTCCCCGCCGCCTACGCGGCGAACGCCGCGGTGCCGCACACCACCCGCGCGGCCGTCGCAGGAGACGTCGTGAAGGGCCTGGGCAAGCAGGCGAAGCGCACCGGTTCGGTCGCGGCCGGGAAGCGGATCCCCGTGGCGATCAGTCTGGCCCCCAGAGGGGGCACGGCGCTCGACACCTTCATAGCCAAGGTCAGCGACCCGCACTCGTCCTCCTACGGCCACTACCTCTCCAAGGCGGGGTTCGCGGCCCGCTTCGGCCGCACCGACGCCGAGGTCAAGCAGCTCAAGGAGTACCTGCGGGAGCAGGGCCTGACCGTCGGCAAGGTCCACTCGGGCAACCTCCTGGTCGACGCCACCGGCACCGCCGCCCAGCTGCAGAAGGCCTTCGGCACCAGGCTGTCGACCTGGAAGGACAAGGCGTCCGGCCGCTCCTTCTACGCCAACGACAGCGCACCGACCCTGCCGTCCGGTATCGCCTCCCTGGTCAGCGACGTGGCCGGCCTCAACAACCGCGTCCAGCTCCACCACCAGGCCACCCCGCACACCGTCGCGCCGCGCAACGGACCGGGCGGCGGCTACACCCCGGCCCAGCTCAAGGGCGGCTACAACGTCTCCGGCACGTACACCGGCAGCGGCCAGAAGATCGCGCTGCTGGAGTTCGACGGCTTCCAGCAGGCCAACATCACCAAGTACGACACCAACTACAGCCTGGGCTCGCCCACTCCGACCGTGTCCAAGGTGGACGGCGGTTCGGGCGCGCTCGGTGACGGTCAGGTGGAGGTCGAGCTGGACATCGAGGTCCTGCACGCGATCGCCCCCAAGGCGAACGTCACCGTCTTCGAGGGTCCCAACTCCGACGCCGGTGAGGTCGACACCTACCAGGCCATCGTCGACAGCGGCATCCCGACCACGTCGATCAGCTGGGGCGCCTCCGAGAGCGCCCGCACCACCTCCAACATCAACGCCGTGGACGCCGTCTTCAAGGCGGGCGCCGCTCAGGGCCTCGGCTTCTACGCGGCCTCCGGCGACGACGGCTCCGACGACGCGGGCGACGGCACCACCACCGTCGACTACCCGGCCAGCGACCCGTACGTCACGGGCGTCGGCGGCACCAAGCTGACGGTCACCTCGGCGAACGCGTTCAGCAAGGAGGTGGCCTGGTCCGGCGGCGGTGGCGGCAAGTCCTCCGTCTTCAAGATCCCCAGCTGGCAGACCGCGGTGCAGAAGACCGCGGGCGGCGGCTTCCGCCAGGTGCCGGACGTCTCGGCGCACGCCAACCCGAGCCCCGGCGTCTCGATCTACTCGCAGGGCTCCTGGTCCGCGGTGGGCGGCACCAGCGCGGCGGCCCCCGAGTGGGCGGCGTTCGCGGCCCTCTACAACCAGCAGGCAGCGGCGGCGGGCAAGGCCAACCTCGGCTTCGCCAACCCGGCCCTCTACACCGCCTCCGGCACCGGCTTCCACGACATCACCAGCGGCAGCAACGGCGCCTACTCGTCCGCCACCGGCTGGGACTTCACCACCGGCTGGGGCTCGTACAACGCGGCCACGCTGGCGGCCAAGCTGCTTGGCTGACGCCGAAGCCCGAACAGCCCGTGGGTCACGCCGTGCGCCTGAACAGCGCACGGTGTGACCCATGTCGCGTACCGGACCGGCCGACGGCTCCTCCTCGAACGTGATGACTCGGCATGTGCACGGAGCCGTGCAGGAAAGTCCGGGGCCCGGCACGCCATCCGATCCGGGGCAGGGGGCATGACGAACGGTCAGGGCATGGCCGGTCGACCGGTGCACATGGGTGGTCGCCACCGAATGCGCCGTCCAACGGCGTGCCGCAGTTCAGCCGGCTCCGCGAGTGCCACGGCCCACTCACGGCGAAGCCGCGCCGGAGGCTCTGGTCGAGGCGCGGTCGGTGGGAGTGGCCCGCTGTCGGCGTCGAGCGAACATCGACGGCCTCGGCCCTACGCCGACACCGCGACCACGTGCTTGCCCACGACGCCGCCGCGCTCGAACGCCTCGTGCGCCGCGGCGATGTCCGCGAGCGGGTACACGCCGTGCACGACAGGTCGTAGCGCACCCGACGTGACGTGGCCGGCCAGGTCGCGCAGCACCGCGGAGTCCGGATTGGCGCTGAAGGTGCGGATACGGCGGGAGCCGTACACGCTCGACGCGGCGATGGCGGCCAGGGCGGTGGCCGACAGGCCGACGGTCACCATCCGGCCCCCCTTGGTCAACCGGCGTCGGTAGCAGTGCAGTTCCGAGCCGACGGTGTCGACGACGACGTCGAACGGTCCGATCCGGTCCGAGGTGGTGGAGCCCTGGTCGAGGACTTCGTCGGCACCGAGATCGGTGAGCAGCGGGGCGTGGCGGTCGCGGGCCAGCGCGGTCACATGGCCACCCAGCGCGTGCGCCAGTTGCACGGCGGCGGTGCCGACGCCGCCGGCCGCGCCCCGCACCAGGACCCGTTCCCCGCCCGCGAGGTGCACGCTGTCGCGCAGCGCGATCAGCGCCGTGGCGCCCGTCACGACCAGGGAGGCCGCGTCGGTCGGTGAGAGGTCCGCGGGGGCGGGCGCGATCCGGTCCGCGGGGACGACGACGTACTCGGCCGCCCCCGCGGTGGTGTGCCGCTGACGGGGATGCACCATGCCCCACACCCGGTCCCCCGCCCGGTAACCCTCGACATCGGCGCCGGTCCCGACGACGACGCCCGCGAAGTCCAGCCCCGCCCCGATCGGGAAGCGGCGCCCCGACACCATCTTCAGCTCCCCGGCGCGGACGATCACATCGTGTCCGTTCACGCTGGACGCCTCGACCGAAACCAGGACCTCGCCTGCACCGGGAGCGGGGCGGTCGACCTCGTTGATCCGCAGGACGTCCGGTGCACCGTAACTCGTGATCTGCGCGGTCCTCATGTCGCTGTTCCCTCCGTTGTCGGCTGCTGCGGGACCGATACTGGTGCCCGCTCGCCGCATCACGGTCGTTCGCCTTTTCCTGGGACCGGCAGACCCACCCTCCCGTGCGGCGCCGGAGGCATACTGGCGCCGTGACCGACTCCCCCCTCGCGCCGGCCGACGATCCGCGACGCGAACTCGCCGAATTCCTGCGGACCCGCCGAACCCGGCTGCGGCCGGAGGACGTCGGCCTCGAACCCGGCCCGAGGCGGCGCGTCGCCGGGCTGCGGCGCGAGGAACTGGCCCTGCTGGCAGGGGTGAGTTCGGACTACTACCAGCGCATGGAGCAGGGACGGGACGTGCGTCCCTCCGAACAGGTCCTGGACGCCCTCGCCCGCGCACTCGACTTCTCTGCCGAGGAGACGCGCCACCTGCACAGCCTCGCCGCCGCCGCGCGCACACCGGCCCGTGCCCCGCGCCGGTACGAACCCGAGGAAGTACCGGACACCACACAGCGGTTGCTGCGCACCATGCCCTCGCCCGCACTGGTCGTCGGCCGCTACCTGGACGTACTGGCCTGGAGTCCGCTGGCCGGCGCGCTGCTCGGCGAGTTCACCCGGCTGCCTGTGGCGGAACGGAACCTGCTGTCCCTCCTGCTGCACCCGGAAGCCGACCAGACCTGTCCGGAACGGGCCGCCACCGTCGCCGAGCTGACCGGGATGCTGCGCGCCCAGGTCGCCGCCGATCCGGGGCACCCGCGCGCCGTGGAACTCGTCGGTGAACTCGCCGTCCGCAGCGACGAGTTCGCGGCGCTGTGGGCCCGCCACGACGTGCTGGAGACGACGCGCGGCCGGATGCGCGTCGACCACCCGCTGGTCGGGGAGCTGAACCTGGACTGGGACGCCTACCCGCTGCCGGGAACTCCCGGCCCGATGATGGTCGTCTACACCGCCGTCGAGGGCGGCCCCGACGCCGAACGGCTCCAGCTGCTCGCCGGCCTGCTGGACGCCCCCTGACCCCAGGCGGGACCCGTCGCACGGGTTCTCCCGGACGGCGCGCATCCCGCCTGCCGGTGACCGCCTGACCGCGCACGACACCGCTCGCCGCATCCGGCGGGCCACGCTCGCCCCGGCCCCGCGCGAGTGCGCGCCCCGCGGTGTGGCCTCCGCCGCAACTTGGCGGCCGCGATCCCCCGCGGGGGCAGGCAGCCGGCGACAGCCTGGCCGATCGGACCGGCGGTCCGGACGATCGGCCGTCGCGGTGACGTGGGAGGCGCGCCTAGCGTCCTTGTGACCAGGCCACCGCGCTGTGAGGGGAACGCTGATGGAACAGCAGGAGATGACCGGAGCCCACGCCGACGACGGCACAGCCGTGATCGGGGCGGCAACGGAGTTCGAGCCGGACGTCATGGACCTGCTCGTGGAAACACTGCGCCGTGCGGTCAGGTGCGAGTTGCCGGTCGTGGGGACGGACACCCTGCTCGGGGAGCTCGTGTCCGGGGGCACTGACGCCGGTGAGGCGCTCGCTCCCGGGATGCGGAGGTCAGGGTCGCTCAGTGGTCTCATCGCCGGCCGGGCGGGCCTCGGTTGGGTGAGCGACGACGAGGTGCGCGGTGTGCCGGTCACAGCCGGCACCGGTGAGGTCGCCCAACGGGGGGCCGATGAGAAGGAGATCGCTGCCGCCTGGCGTGAGGCCCGGTGGCGTCACGGCCTCGGTGTGCGCGGATCGGCCCCGGAAAGCGGCCAGGTGGTGCCCGGGATGACCGGAGCGCTGCACGCGTGTCTGCTGCTCGCGCTCAGGTCGGCCCGCGCCGAGGGAGTGATCTCCGTGCGCTGTCGGCATGTTGCCCGTGCCCTGCTGGAACTGCCGGGCAGCCGGGCACGGGAGGCCATGACGCTGCAGCGACTGGAACTCTCCGCCGCGGCAAGGGCGTTGGATGCGGTGGACGCGAGCGCCTCGGCACGGACCGAGGGACCGGAATCCCGCGGCGTCACCCTTCTCCGACGAGCCGGAACGCTGGGCAAGAGCGGTAACCGCCTCACCCGCGCCGTGACTTCGTGGACCGCCGGAAGCTCCGTGAACGGCTCACCGGTCCTGTTCGCGGTGTCCGTCGAGGCAATGCGGCAGGCCGTACGGAACGGGCGCGCCTCGGTGGAACCGCTCGATCTCCTGCTCGGGACACTGGCCCTGGACCGGGCCCTGTTCCTGGCCGGGCGCTCGCTTCCCGCGAGTCTGGCGAAGGCCAACTCCGCCCCGGCCCTGATGCGTCGGCACGGGGTACGGCAGTCCTCTCTCGTATCCCTTGCCTGGACGAACGACCCGGCTCCCGTGGGCACTTCGGCTCCGGTAGTCCCTGCCGCAGGTGTTCCCGAGAGCGGCACGGTACGTCCGTCCGCCGCCGCCGACCGGGTCATGGCGGTGGCGCGGCTGTCGGCCGCTGAGCACGGCTCGCCCACGGTCGGCACGGTCCACCTGCTGACCGCCCTGCTCGACGCGCCGGCGTCGGACCCGGACGCCCACGCCACGGTCGTACGACTGCTGACCGCCGCCCAGGTCGATGTCGCCGCGTTGCGGCGGGAGTTGAGCCTTGGGCTGGGCGCATGACACCCGGGGTCCGGCGCGCGACAACCGCCGTCGTGACTACCGTCTCTTCCGAAGGAACCGCTGTGACGAGCAAAGGGAGATCGTGAGTCAGGCGTCCGAAGACACAGGGCTGTCGAGCCCGTCCGTACGGCTGTGGCGCACGCTGACGGGTGCGCCACGGTGGCTGCGCCATGAGGCGGCCGCGAGCTGGCTCTCGGTGCGTGCCGCCGAACGCCGTACGGTCGTCGTCGAGTCACTGCTGTGTGCCCTGACGGCGGCCTTCTGTCTGACACCGCTGCTGCTGGCACCCCCGCACCGGCCGGCGGCGGCCGTCCTGGAGGCGTTGTGGGCGACCCTGCTCGTGCCCGCTCGGCGCGGGCGGCCGATCGTCGCGGTCCTGGGGTCCGCTCCCCTGGTCGTGGGTGACAACGTGTGGACGCTGGCGGTGGCGCCGCTGGTCGTCCTGTCCGCCACCCGTCGTATGGGGCCGCCGCGGCGTGTGTGGCAGCTCGTCGGGGTGGCCTGTGCCGCCGTCGGCGTGCTGACCGTCGCCCGCGTTCTGTTCCGGCCCGGGGACCTGGCGTCGGAACTGGCCGACAACGCGGTTTCGGCGGTTCTGCTGCTTGTGCTGCCCGCCCTGGCAGGAACCCTGTGGGGTCGGCGGCGGCCCCTGGTCAGCCTGCTTCGGGAACGCAACGCCTATCTGGAACAGGCCCGCGCACTGACCGCCGCGACGGCCCGGCTGGAGGAACGGACCCGGATCGCGGGCGAGATGCACGATCTCCTGGGCCATCGGCTGAGCCTGATCTCGGTGCACGCCGGGGCGCTGGAACTCGCGGCCGCGCGGCAGGCACCCGCCCTCGTCGGGCAGGCCGAGCTGTTGCGCACGACCGCCGGTACGGCCATGGGCGAACTGCGCGAGATCCTCGGCGTCCTGCGGTTCGAGGACATCACGGATCCGACGGGCAGAGCCGCGGACGAGACGGGGACGCGGGAGGACATCAGCGCTCTGGTCACCGAATCCCGGCGGACGGGCAGCGTCGTCGAGCTGGACTGGTCCCTTCCCGATCAGGCCGAGGTGGGACTCCGTGCACGACAGGCGATCCACCGAGTGGTCCGGGAGGGGCTGACGAACGCGCTGAAGCACGCGTCCGGCGCGCCCACCGGGGTGGCGGTCAGGGGCACGGACAGCGGGATCGAGGTGTCCGTCACCAATGAGGCACCCCGCGCGGCGGGCCGGTCCCAGGGAGGAAACCACAGCGGTCTGGCCGGCTGCCGGGAGAGGATCTCCTTGCTCGGCGGCACGTTCGAGGCGGGTGCCCTGCCGGGCGGTGGCTTCCGCATGGCGGCCTGGCTGCCGACTCGGGGCAGCGGCATGCACGAACACTCCGTGCTCCCGGGGGCGGCGGGCCGGGGTTCTCCCGAACCCCTTCGGGGCACGGACCTCCTCGTGGCCGACGGCACCGAACCGAGAGGGGCGCGTGCCCCGCTGCCGGACGAGATCCTGACCTGGCCGCGGGTCCTCGGATCGGGCTGCCTTGCACTGCTCGTGGTCCTGCCGACGGTCGCCTTCCTGATCCTGCTGCTGGCGAACGCGGCCCTGCGCTGAACGCCCCTGGGAACGGCTCTGGGATGAACGGCCCTGGGGCGAGCGGCTCTAGGATGAGCTGATGATCCGAGTCCTGGTCGCCGACGACGAGGCGCTGATGCGCGCGGGAATCCGGCTGATCCTGGAGAACGCCGGGGACATCGAGGTGGTCGCCGAGGCGGGCGACGGCCGGGAGGCAGTCGAGACTTGCCGGGCCCAGGTCATCGATGTGGCCCTGCTCGACATCCAGATGCCGTCCAAGGACGGCATCGCCGCCGCGGAGGACATCGCCCGGCTCTCCCCCCGTACCTGCGTCGTGATGCTGACGGCGTTCGGTGAGGAAGCGAGCGTGACGCGCGCCCTGCGCGCCGGGGCCAGTGGTTTCCTCCTCAAGGACACCGGCCCCGCCGAGCTGATCCGATCCGTGCAACTCGCCGCGAGGGGCGAGCCGGTACTGGCTCCCCGGATCACCCGTCAGCTGCTGGAACGGCACGTGCGGTCCGGCCGGGACACCGAGGCCGCCCTGCGCAGGACCGAGGAGCTGACCCCGGCCGAACGGGATGTGCTGCGACTGCTCGGGACGGGCCTGTCCAACGCGGAGATCGCCGACCAGCTGTATCTGAGCGCCGGCACGGTCAAGGCGCACATCAGCCGGATCCTCACCCGCACCGGCTGCGCCAACCGCGTACAGGCCGCCGTCCTCGCGCACGACGCCGGGCTGCTCGACGACCGCTGAACCGGCCGGACCGACGTCCACGCACCGGGTCAGCGGCTGATGCGGTTCTTCCTGGCGAGGGTCCGACTCGTCGTCAACGGCGGCTCCGTCATCCGGACAACCGGCGCCACCGTCTGACGATGTCCCGCAGAACCCCGGAGCCGACGCGGGTCGGCAAGTGTGATGCGCAGGAGGCTATTTGGAGAAGTCCTGCGTCATCCAGACGGTCCCGTTCGCGTCCCGGACCACCGAGATGCCGACGTGCGCGAACGTGGAACTGAGGATGTTGCGCCGGTGGCCGTCGTTCGGCGGCTGTTCGGCGAGCATCTGCTGGGTGAGGTCGACCGCCGCCCGGGCGATGGCTTCACTGTCGGCGCTGACGCCGTCGGACTCACCGATGTTCTCGCCCGCCGCTGTCCACTTCACGCCCGCGGCCGTCTCCCTGGCCCCCAACGCGGCCTCGCCCGGGCATTGGTGGGACAGACCGCATCCGCCGGCCATCACGGCGGTGTGCGCGGCGGCACTGCGGTTCAGACCGTCAGTGATCGAGTAGTCCGGCAGACCGGCCGTCTCCCGGGCCTGGTTGATCGTGGTGAGCACCTGCTGCACCGGGTCGGCTTCGGTGGTGGTACTCGGGGTGGGGCTGGGCTGCGGAGTCGTCGCCGAGGGGCTCGGCGACGGCGTACCGGCGCCGGCCACCGGCTCCAACTGCCACTGCTGGTTGTCGCCTCCGGTGTCGTGGTACTGAATGATCGCCGCACCGTCCGCCGCGGAGGCGGACATGACGTCCAGCACCTTGCCGCTGTTGCGCGACACGATCTTGACGGCACCGCCGGTCACGTCATCGATCTGCCACTGCTGGTTCGCGGCTCCGGAGTCGGTCCCCTGCTGGACCGCGGCGAAGTCCGCCGTCGAGGCGTCCTCGACCTCCAGCACCTTGCCACTGTTGTGGTTGACCAACTCGTAGTAGCCGTCGCCAGTGGATTTCAGCCGCCATTCCTGGTTTTTGCCGCCGTTGTCCTGATACTGGATGACCCCCGCACCGTCTGCGATGGAATTCCCATTTACGTCCAGCGCCTTGTCGCTGTGCACAGATATCAGGTGGTAGTAGGTGGCGGCATCAATCGTCGCCGCCTCCGAACCGGGCTGGGAGAACAACAGAAAGGGCCCCAGGACAGCGGGTACGCCGATCAGCAGTCCGGTCGCGGTCCACCTCCGCCGATGACGCCCACGGGCCGGCCCGGCCGCTGCTGCGCCCTGCCGGTCCGGGCTTTTGTCACTCATATCGCTCATGCGACAGATCTCCTTGATCACAGGTTCTTCCGTGCGACGACCGACGACCGCCCCCACAGCCCGTGCCTTTCTCAGGGCGAGGCCACCGGATCTGTCTTCGGTGGTAGCCGATTCGAAAAAGGTTGCCGCTCGGTGCGAATGACTGTCCGCCGAAATGACTGTCCGCCGCAGGCGATGTCTCCGCGACTTCGGCCGGAGATTCAGGGGTGGTACACGCGAATGCCGAAGCGCCGCCGGCCTCGCCGTAAGGCGAAGCGCGACGGCGCTGACGGTTCGTTGCTCGATTCAGTGAACGGGGGGAAACAGGTGCGGGTGTCAGCTCCTGGCCCACTGCTGGTTGGTGCTGCCGTTGCAGTACCAGACGTCGACCGACGTGCCGTTGCCGGTGCCCGCTCCGGCGGCGTCCAGGCAGAGCGCCGGGTTGGCGACACTGGTCACGGAGAGGTCGGCGTTCACGTTCCACTGCTGTGCCGCCGCACCGGTGCAGTCGGTGATGACCACGGGGTCACCCGCCGTGGCTCCGGTGCCTCCGACCGTCATGCACTTGTTGCCGTAGACGGTGAGCTGCTTGTCCGCGTTCAGGTTCCAGGTCTGGTTGCCGCCGGCGTTGCAGTCCCACAGGTCGAGCTGGGTGCCGTTGGTCGTGCTGAAGCCGGGCACGTCGACGCAGCGGCCCGAGCCCACTCCGCGCAGGACCTCACCGGGAGGCGCGGGCGGCAGGTCGTTGACGGGCGGGGTCTTGCCGAAGCCGTAGCCCCAGCGCAGCAGCGCGACTCCGGTGGCGCTGTTGTCCACCAGGTTGCCCTTGGAGTCCAGGGACTCGATCGAGTAGGAGTCGCCGAAGCGCAGCCCCGGCCAGTACACGAGCCCCATCCCCTTGCTGCGGGCGGTGTTGGCCACGGCCGCGAGGTACGAGGTGTAGATGTTGCCGTTCCACGCGCCGTAGTTCAGGCCGATGGTCATCGGGGAGCCGGCCTCGTCGATGATGGTCCGGCCGGTGTACTTGCCGAGTCGGGCTTCGAGGTCGGCGGTCCAGTCGGACTGCTTGGTGTAGCTGTTCCAGAAGCCGTAGAAGTGCAGCGACAGCAGCGTTCCGCGCAGTGCGGGGGCCGCGCCTACACCGGTGACGTTGTCGTTGTAGCCGGTGCCGCTGATCACGACACGGCCGCGCGGGACGTCCTTGTGCCGGCCCAGCCAGCCGCTGGTGACGGACACCCACTGGTCCAGGGTGTAGCCGTGCGGCTCGTTCATCGGCTCGAAGTAGACCCGCGGGTTGTGCTTGTACTCCCGCACCACGGTGTTCCACATCTTGGTCCAGGCCGCCGTGTCGTCGACGAACCCGTCCTTGCTGGAGTCGGCCTCCCAGTAGCTGACGATGACCTTGTCACCGCTGGCCGTGGCCGCGTCGATCGTCGCCCGGTACGACTTCCACCAGGTGGTGCCCACGGACGCCGGGTTGATCGGCAGTCGCAGTGTGTTGGCGCCCAGGTTCTTCTTGAATCCGCCCACCATCTTCTCGGTGGTGCGGTACACCGTGCGGTAGCTGTCGGTCACCTTCAGCCCGCTCGGCACGACGGCGTCACTGGCGTAGTTGTCGCGCGGGTCCGCCCAGTTCACGCCGCGGAAGTCACTGGTACCGCCCTTCGGCGCGGGCTTCCCCTGCACCTGCGAGGTGGCCGACCTCTCGGGGGCCTGCTGGGCGAGGGCGGACCCGGGGGCGGTCAGCACCATGAGCGTCGCGCCGAAGCCGGCCATGAGCACACTGGCCAGTCTTCTCGACCTCGTCGGGGTCTTGGTCATGTCGTTCTCCAGTGACGGAAATCGCGGAGGGCGGAGTGCGGGTTCGTCACCTGAGCCGAGTCCGGGTCAGTGAGGAACCAGGGTCCGGATACGGGTGTTCGGACCCGCGTGAACCGGCCATGGTTACGTAACCATGGCCGGACACTGGCACGTTGCCCGCCCTGGTGACAAGACCTGTGACGCTTCCGAAATGCCACCGACTTCTGGCCGGACCCACCCGGAGCGGTACATCGGCCGGTCGAAGCCGAGGACACCCGGAGCGGGAGCCGTGGAGCCACTGCGGTACCTGGCCGCGAACCGAGACCGGCTCGGCCGGGACCTGGACGGCAGCCCAAATCCGCGCGAGGGAAGGTCGATGACCAATAACCTACAATTAACAATCCATGGAAGATAATTCTTCGGAAGAGGAGTAATGGCTGACCTGAAGCGGCTGTACCGGGAGCTGGTCTCCATGGAGATCGAGCTGTGGAGTGGGATCGAGGGGCGGTTGCGGGCCGAGTACGGCCTGCCGCTGACCTCGTTCGAGGTGCTGCACCTGCTGTTGCGCCGGCCCGGGTCACGGATCCAGGACATCGCCGAGGAGTTCTCCATCACGGTGGGCGGCACGAGCAAGGTGGTCGACCGTCTGGAGTCGGCCGGCCTGTGTGCACGGCGTGCCAATCCGGACGACCGCCGTTCCTCGATCGTCGAGCTGACGCCCGAGGGACGGAAACTGGTGGACGGAGCACTGAGGGTTTTCGAGGACGAGCTGGAACTGCGGATCGGGTCGGTGATCTCCGAGGAGTCCGTGCGCGAGGTGACCGCGGTCCTCGGCACGTTGCGGGCAGCCGGACGGGCCCTGGACGCGGAGCGGAAGGCCGCCGGGCAGACGCCGGCGGCGCACATGCCGGCGCCGAAGCAGCGCGGCCGGCCGGCGTCGTGAGTGACGGACTGCGAAGTACCCGTGGGCCGATGGGGCCGGACGCCTGAGTTCGTCCGGCCCGCCCTGACGGCCCCCAGGTCGGTCGGCGATGCCGCCGAAGGCGATGACCTTGTCGATGCGCCCGCGGACGAGGAGGTTGCCGGGGCCACCGTTGCGCGCGGCGTACTCCTCGGCGCGCTCCTCGCCCATGTAGCGGGCGCCGAGGAGGCCGCCCCAGCGAAGCATGCCGTCGGGGGCCTCGGAGATCTCGGCGCGTCCCTGGAGCAGGACGAAGGCGTACGGTGGCCGGTCCTCGTCGACACAGAGGGCGAACCGTCCGTCGCGGGCGAGGTTGCGGCCCTTGACACCGTTCTTCTCCGTGGTGAGCACCATGTCGTCGCCGTCGAGGAGGAACCAGACCGGTGTCACGTGGGGGCTGCCGTCGGCGCGGACGGTCGACAGTTTGCCGGTGCGGGTGCCGTGCGTGACGAACGCCCGCCACTGCTGCTCGGTCATCTTCCTCATGGGGTGCCTTTCACCTCGGTACGGATCGCGGCTCGTGGGTGCCCCGGGACCGGGTCAGCCCCGGGACACCAGGGGCTCAGCCCCAGAAGGCGTCTTCGGCGGCCGGGTCTTCGGAGAAGAGCCACATCTCGGCGATCCTGCCGCCCGCGATACGCAGGAGGTCGACACCACTCATGCTCATCGACGTGTCGCCGCGACGGCCGCTGAAGTGGATGGTGGCCGTGACGAGATCACCGTTGGCCATGAACGTGTGGATCGTGTCGATGGCGAAGGTGCCCTGGCTGGCCTCCATCATCCCGCCGAGCATCTGGAAAACGGCTCCCTGGCCCTTGTGCTCACCGGAGAACCGGTTGGCGCCGGGCTGGTGCCAGACGATCGCCTCGTCGAGGAGTTCGCCGAGGGCGGCCATGTCTCCCGTCTGCACGGCCTGGAAGTAGGTGCGGGCGATGTCGATGTTCGTGCTGGTCATGGGGCTTGCTCCTGGGGTGCGTTGGGCGGGGTGGCGGCTGTCGAGTGAAGCCGAGAGGGGCGGCCGGGCCGACGGGGCCGAAGCGGTGGAGTCGAGGGTGGGGTCGGTGACGAACCCGAGCCCGCCGTACTCCCGCTCACGGTGGCCGGACCGATGTAGAGACGGACAGGGTTCTTCGCCGGTCACGCCGGCGCCGGGCATCGCGGACCTCCAGGTGTGGAACGGGGAAGCGCAGCCCGCAGAGGCCGGTCACGGGGCGGGCGCGGAGAACACGCCGAAGTGGTTGCCCGCCGTGTCCTGCAGCCGGGCGAAGGGGAAGCCCGCGGAGTCGGAGACCGGCGCCATGAGCACCTCGGCGCCCAGCTTCCCGGCACGCTCGACCGTTACGGCGACGTCCTGGACGACGACGTAGAAGATCGCGTGGTCGGCGAAGTCACCCTGCGACTCCCACACACCGCCCGCCGGCTGCTGGGCGCCCGGCGTCATCACTGAGTGATACGTGACGCCCGGGGTGCCGGCGTTGAGGACGTACTTGCAGTCGAAGAGCTCGCTGTAGAACTCCTTGACCTTCTCCGGCTGACCGGTGCCGAACTCGAACCAGGCGACCGAGTTGAAGGGGGGAACGGTCATGACACTCACTCCTCACGCCCCGCAGGGCGACATGGGTGACTCTCCGCGGCAAAGGGCTGCGCATCGATCCGGCATCCAGCCAACCATTTCCATTCCATGGAAGCAACTTCCGTAGATTATTGTTCCATGGGTACGGGTTCGGGGTCGGTGGTCTTGGGGCGATCGAAGCCCTGCCCCAGCTCGCCACCGACCTCGGCACCGTCCTTGGCGCCGACCCGGAGGCGGTCGAGTGGCGGCGTCAGGAGTTCGAGGCTCACCGAGCGTCGCGTACGCAGGCCTGGCCAGACCTCCGCCAACCGGTTGACCTCGGTGGCGGGTCAGGTATCGCTCTTCGAGGCGGCTGGGACGATTCGCCCATGGCACCCGGAGAGGGCATTTCTGAGAGCGCTGCGACAGCCCGACTCGTTTTGCTGACACTTGCCGCCGGTCAGTTCCTGATGGCGCTCGACAGCTCTGTCATGAACGTCTCGATCGCGACGGTGGCCGACGACGTCGGCACGACGGTGACGGGTGTCCAGGGAGCCATCACGGCCTACACCCTGGTCATGGCGATGCTCATGATTCCCGGCGGCAAAGTCGGGGCGCTGATCGGCCGCAAACGCGCCTTCATGATCGGCTGCGGCGTCTACGGCTGCGGTTCCCTGACCACGGCACTCGCACCGAACCTGCCGGTGCTGCTGCTCGGCTGGTCGTTCCTCGAGGGAGTCGGAGCGGCGCTCATCCTGCCCGCGATCGTCGCACTCGTCGCCGGCAACTTCGCCGCCGAACGCCGTCCCGCCGCCTACGGACTCGTCGCCGCCGCAGGGGCCGTGGCCATCGCGCTCGGGCCGCTGATCGGGGGCGTCGCGACAACGTACTTCTCCTGGCGCTGGGTCTTCGCCGGCGAAGTCCTGGTGGTGCTCGGCGTCCTCGTGCCCGCCCGCCGTATCACCGACGCCGCGAGCGACAAACGTCCTCGCATCGATCTCGTCGGCACGATGCTGTCCGCTCTGGGACTGGGAGCCTTCGTCTACGGCGTACTGCGGTCCAGCGAATGGGGCTGGTTCACGCCGAAGCCCGACGCGCCTTCGTGGCTCGGCGTTTCCCTTGCCGTGTGGCTGATGCTGGCAGGTCTGCTCCTGGTCTGGCTCTTCCTCCGCTGGGAAGCCCGCGTTGTGGAACGGCACGGGGAGCCGCTCATCGACCCGGCCATGCTGCACAACAAGCAGCTCACCGGCGGGCTGACGATGTTCTTCTTCCAGTACCTCGTGCAAATGGGCGTGTTCTTCGTCGTACCGCTCTATCTGTCGGTCGCCCTGGGCCTGTCCGCGCTCTCGACCGGTGTCCGCATCCTGCCGCTCTCGCTGCCGCTGCTGGCGGCCGCGGTCCTGATCCCGCGTCTCTTCCCGGACGTCTCGCCGCGGCGGGTGGTGCGGCTCGGGGTACTCGCGCTGCTCGCGGGCGCGGTGGTCCTGATGGCCGCGCTCGACACGGATGCCGGTGCCGCAGTCGTCACCGTCCCCCTCCTGCTGATCGGGCTCGGCATGGGAGCGTTGGCGTCGCAGCTCGGTTCTGTCGCCGTGTCCGCGGTGCCGAACGCGCAGAGCGCGGAGGTCGGCGGCGTGCAGAACGCCGTGACCAACCTCGGCGCATCGGTGGGCACGGCACTCGCCGGGTCGATTCTGATCGCCACGCTCACGTCCTCGTTCCTGACCACCGTGGACCAGGATCCGGCCGTCCCCGCCGACGTCAGGAGCCAGGCTGCCGTCGAGCTCCAGAGCGGCGCGCCCTTCCTGTCGGACGCCCAGCTCGAAGCCGCCCTCGCCGAAGCGGGCACAAGCACCGAGGTGACTCGGGCGGCACTCGACGCGAACGCCGACGCCAGGATCGACGGTCTGCGCGCCGCCCTCGCCATCCTCGCCCTCACCGCTCTTCTGGCGATGTTCTTCACCCACAGAATCCCGAAGACGCAACCCCGTTCGACGGGGTCCTAGTACGACGGACCGGGATCGGGAGCGGGATCGGAGGGGCGGCTCCCTCACAGGCTGTCCCGTCCCGGGCTGTCCCGTCCCGTCCCGTCGCCGGGAACGCTGTCGGCCGAGATGCCTGCCGGTGCGGAGTGTGGAACGGTGGGATGGGCGCGGGGCCCCGGTCCGGGGCAGATGCTCCACAGGGCCGCTGCGCCCAGGAGGTGGCGTCATGGCTGACCAGGCGGCTGCAGCACCTGCGGTCCGACCGGCGCCGGCTGCTGCCGCGGTACCGGATCGTCGACATGGCCCGCAGGGTCGGCGGCGTCGGCCCGCTGCTCGGCAGGAACGACGAGGCTCCGCTGCTGCTCCAGGCGAAGGAAGCCGACCGGTCGGTGCCGACCCCGTACGCGGGGCGAGCGCCCACGATCACCACGGCCAACGGGTCGTCTCCGGGCGGCGTCGTCTCCTGCGGGTGGCCAACGACATCTTCCTCGGCTGGGAACGCCTCACAGGTATCGACGGGCGCCAACGCGACTTCTGCATCCGCCAGTTGCGGGACCGGAAAGGCATCGCCGAACCGCAGCTCATGGTCCCCGGGGACATGCGCGCCATGGGTGAACCCTGCGGCGCGGCTCTCGCCCGCGCCCGCTCCGGAGACCGCATCGGCATCGCCGCCCACCTCGGCACCGGCGATGCCTTCGACCGGGCGCTCACCGAAGCCGTACACGTCGGCCGAGTTCCCCGCGAGGCCCCGTAACGCACACCAGAGGCAGCAGGAGGACGACTATGAACGACAACCTGGATCTGGCCTACGACTATCCGCTCCTGGGCGCGTTCTGGACGCTGATGTGGATCTTCCTGTGGGTCCTGTGGATCATTCTGCTGTTCCGCGTCATCGGGGATGTCTTCCGCGACGACTCGCTCAGCGGCTTGGGGAAGACAGGATGGACCTTCTTCTTGATCGTCATGCCGTTCCTCGGCATCTTCGTGTACCTGATCGCCCGGGGCCGCGGCATGGGCAGGCGCGAACAGGAGCACGCCAGGGCGCGGCGGGACGAACTCGACGCGTTCATCCGGGAAACCGTCGGAAGCACGGGCACGGGCGATGCGGACGAGCTGATCAAGCTCTCCGAGCTCAAGAACAAGGGTGAGATCACCGAGGCGGAGTTCCAGCACGCCAAGCAGAAGGTCCTGACGTCCTGACGACGCCGTTCACTGCTCGCGTGATGCGGGGCGCTCGGGTACGGGTGCGCCCTCGCGCAGGTCACGGGTGCCGGCCGCGGCTCGCTGGTGCCAGCGGCCGTACCGTTCGGCGAGGGGTGCGGCCGAGACGCCGTGCAGGAGGACGCTGAGACCGACAGTGATCGCGACCACCCTGCCCAGCAGCTCCACCCCGGGGACATGTTCCTCCACCACGAGCAACGCCAGCACGACGGATGCGAGACCGCGCGGCCCGAACCACCCGACGTACACCACCGTGAAGGGCCGCAGCCCGCTCCCCAGAAGCGAGAGGGCCACCGGCACCATCCTGACGACGGTGAGACTGAGCACCGCGTACACGACGATCCGCCCGCTCAGGTGCTCCAGCGCGGGACCGAGCAGCACCGCCCCGAAGATCAGGAGGCTGATCGACGCGAGCAGCCGTCCGAGGTTCTCGGCGAACTCCGCTGTGCGGTCCGGGTCTTCCCGCTCGGCACCGGCCCGGTGGCGACGCAGGGCGAACCCGAAGGCGAATCCCGCGACCCAGGCGGCGATGAAGCCGCTGCCGTCCGTCACGACGGCGAGTCCGTACGACGCTGCCGCGACGGCCGGCGGGTAGACCTGCCGCCACTCCCACGTAACCCATCCCCTGGCCCGGGACCACTGCAGCAGCCGACCGCCGAGTCCACCGACCAGCAGACCCAGCACGGTGCTCAGGACGAGAGCGCGCCAGAGGACACCCGTCACGCCCTCCTCCGCGTACCGCGTGCCCGGGACGGCTGCCAGGAACAGGACGAAGAAGGGCAGCACCATGCCGTCGTTCAGGCCGCTTTCGACATGCAGACCGTGACGTACGAGCGCCGGGCCACGGGGACCGGAGCCGGCGGTCCTTTCGAGGGCCGTGTCGTCGGTGGGGACGAGGATGGCGCCGAGGAGGGCGAGCTCCCACACCGTCAACCCGGGCAGCAGCAGCCAGGCGAGCAGCCAGCCCGCTCCGAGGCTCAGCGGCAGTCCGATGCCCAGCAGACGCCCCGCCAGAAACCCGCCGGTCACCAGGTCCCGTCTGCGGACCGTCATGGCATCGGTGAACAGCACCACTGTCAGGGTGGCTTCGAGGAGCGCGATGATCGGTTCGGCGTCGCGCTTCAGGTCGACGATGCCAAGCACAGCCGGCCCGACGAGGATCCCGGAACCGACGAACACGATCGCCGCCGACAGCGGCGTCGAGGACAGCCGACGCGAGCACAACCCGTACGCGGCGGTGACGCCCGCGACGGCCACACCGGTCCAGGCACCGCTGCTCATGCTCTGACCCTCCCGGATCCACCCGCCGTCCGCGCGAACGCGCCGATGGCCTCCTTCTACAGGCAGGCGAAGGGCTGCCTGCAGGAACGGCGGGGCGCAGTCGCCCGTACGGCCCACCCGGTCGGGCCGACTCGCCGTGGAGCGGCGGACATCGGAGGCGGACGATCCCCAGGTGCCGTGGAGCCCGCACGACCGGCCCGCATCAGCCGTCCGAGCGCCGAGCGGGTCGGTCCGTCGCGCGGTGGGTGAACCCGCGGGCCGTACGGCGAAGTCCTTTTCGCCTGCCGCGGGTGACCTACTGGCTGCCGGATGCGTAGGACGTGCCGGCCTGCTGAGCGGCGTTCCCGCACTTCGATCACAGCTGAAAAGCTTCGGGGACTGATTGGGGGTGCATGTTAGGGTTGAATGAGATCTTTCGAAGGTCGACTCACGGGGGAATTACGGTGACGGAAATTCCTGATGGAGAGCAGCCGCCCCGTCTGGCGCTGCATCTCATGGCTGCCATCCAATGCAGCGTGGCATTTATGATCGCCCTCAACCTGCTGGCATCACATCCACGACCCTGGCAAATCATCGGATTCCTGACCACTCTGCCACTGGTCGGCGCCGTGCAGGTCATACATTGCGCACCCGCCACCGTACGGTTACGCGAGCGCTACGGAAAATTGACCCTGATATTACAGGCCCTGTTGACCTTTATACCAACGATGTTTTTCGGCCTTAATTGGGTGGGACTCTCGGGCCTGTTGGCCGGTTCGATCCTGCTGGTCCTCGAGCCACCTCTGTCCGTAGGACTATTCGCTGCCGTGTGTATCGCAGCCAGCGGCATCGCCCTCCTCTTCGGGAGCCGCATTTTCGGTGCGTCCTGGCTGGTTGTTTCGATATTGATGATCGGCACGATGATCTACGGTCTCGGCCGTATCGCCGAACTCGTGGCCGAATTGCATCGGGCCCGCGGCGCGGCGACCCGGCTGGCCATCGAACAGGAACGGCTCCGGATGGCCCGGGACCTGCACGACCTGCTCGGCTACAGCCTGTCCGTCATCACTCTCAAGAGCGAGCTGACCGTCCGGCTGGTGGGATCGAGCGACGACCGGGCCCGGAGGGAACTCCTCGAGATCCTGCAGACCTCGCGCCAGGCGCTTTCCGATGTGCGTTCGGTGTCCCGCGGTTACCGGCACATGCGGATCGCCGACGAGACCGCTTCGGTGCGGGGTGTCCTGCTCGCGGCGGGCATCGAGGTGTCCATGGACCTGTCCGTGAGCGGTCTCCCCGTCGACAGGGAGACGGTTCTGGCCACGGTTCTGCGCGAGGGTGTGACCAACCTGCTGAGGCACAGCCGGGCGAAACGTTGCCGCATCGTCCTGCGCGAGGTGGACGGCGGCGTACGCCTCACCGTCTCGAACGACGGGGTCGTCCCGGGCTCCGAGAGCACGAACCGGCAGGGCGGCGGGCTGGACAACCTCACCGAGCGGTTGACACGAGTGGGCGGCCGGCTGCGCGCGACCGCGGATCCGGACGGCTGGTTCTACCTGGTCGCCGAATGCCCGACCGGTCCCCGGCACGGCGCGGGGTCAGTCGATCCAGCCGGCGTCGCGGGCGATCCGTACTGCGTCCAGACGATTGCGGGCACCCAGCTTGGTCACCACAGAGCTCAGGTAGTTCCGGACGGTGCCGACGGCGAGGTGGAGCTTGGCCGCGATCTCCGGGACCTCAGCACCTTCCGACGCAAGTGACAGGACGTCAGACTCCCGCTGGGTCAGCGGCTGGTCGCCGCGCTGCCAGACGGTGAAGGCGAGCCGGGTGTCGATCACCCGCTGACCGTCCGCCACCTTGCGTATCGCCGCGGCCAGTTCCGACGGCGGGGCGTCCTTGAGCAGATAGCCGAAGACCATCGCCTCCATCGCCCGGCGCACCGTGCCGGGCTGGTCCGTGCCGGTCAGCATCAGGGTCCGGCACTCCGGCAGGTGTTCATGCAACTGGGTCGCGGCCGCGATGCCGTCCACTCCGGGAAGGCCCACGTCGATCACGGCGACGTCGGGGCGGTGCGCCAGACCGGCGGAGAGGACCTCGCGGCCGTCGGCGACCTGCGCCACGACGCTGAGGTCCTGCTCCATCTCCATCAGCGCCACCAGCGCCCCTCGCACCATCCCCATGTCCTCGGCGAGCAAGACGCGAATCACCCAGACCTCCCCGTTTCCCGCAGCCCTGACGCTCCCGTTGTCACTCAGTGTCCGTGGCATCTACCGCACGGCACAATAGGGCCCGGTGCCGTGCGGGAGCGCAACGCTCCGCCGGGCCGCGCGCGGGACTCCCGGCACCGGGTGCCGGGGACACGGCCCGGTGCGTTCCGGGTTCGAGCCGTACTCGACCCGCTGCGGCAAGGGTCGTACCGCAACCGGACCCCGCGACGACCGCGGCAGCCCTCGGGAGGCCCATGTGATGACACCGCGTGCGACATCCGACGAACAGCAGGGCCACGCGGCCCCGGACGACACGCGTCTGGAGGAAGTGGCGGACGGCGTCTTCGCCTACATCCAGCCGGACGGCGGCTGGTGCCTGAACAACGCGGGCCTCGTCGTCCACGACGGCAGGGCGGCGCTCGTCGACACCGCCGCGACCGAAACCCGGGCCCGCCGCCTGCGCGAGGCCGTGCGCGGTGTGACGGCGGCACCTCCCGGCGTCCTGGTCAACACCCACTTCCACGGCGACCACACCTTCGGCAACTTCGTCTTCCCCGAAGCGCTGGTCGTCGGCCACGAACGGACCCGCAGCGAGGCTCTGGCGGCCGGGCTGCACCTCACCGGTCTGTGGCCCGAGGTGCGCTGGGGCGCCCTCGAACTCGCGCCCCCGGCCCTCACCTACCGCGACGGCGTGACCCTGCACGTGGGCGAGGTGCGCGTCGAGGTGCTGCACCCGGGACCGGCGCACACGACCGACGACTCCGTCGTCTGGCTTCCCGACCAGAAGGTGTTGTTCACCGGAGACATCGTCATGTCGGGTGTCACGCCGTTCTGCGCGATGGGATCGGTCAGCGGATCGCTCGCCGTCCTCGACCGGCTGCGGTCGCTGGGCGCCCGCACCGTGGTGCCCGGCCACGGCCCGGTCGCGGGCCCCGAGGTGTTCGACGTCACCGAGAGCTACCTGCGGTGGGTTCAGGCGACGGCACGGCAGGGCATGGCCGCGGGACTCAGCCCCCTGGAGGCCGCCCGCGCCTGCGACCCGGGCGACTTCGCCGGGCTGCGCGACTCCGAGCGGCTACTGCCCAACCTGCGCCGTGCCTACGCGGAGGCGCAGGGTGCGGTTCCGGGAGCGCCGCTGGACATCGGGGCCCTGTTCGCCGAGATGGTCGAGTTTCACGGCCGGCTGCCGACCTGCCGGGCCTGAGGGTTCCACACCTCGAACTCCCCCTGGTGATAGAGCACGGGCGACCGCGGCAGCACCTCGGCCCCCTCCACCCGGCCGATGAGAATCCAGTGGTCGCCCGCCTCCACCGTCTGTACGACGACGCACTCGGCGTACGCCAGCACGGCGTCGACTAGGACGGGGGCGCCGCCCGCGACGGCCGACGGCATCCACCGCAGCCCGGCGAACTTCCGCTCGGAGCGGCCCGCGCAGACCCGGGCCGCCTGCTGTCCGCCGTCGGCCAGCACGTTCACGACGAACGCCCCCGATGTCAGCAGGGCGTCCAGGGTGTGCGACTGCTTGTCCACACAGACCAGCAGCAGGGGCGGCCTGGCCGACACGGCCGACACCGCGTTGCAGGTCAGTCCGCGGGGTCTGCCGTCCGCGTCCATCGCCGTGACGATCGAGACCATCGTCGGAAACGAGCCGAACAGTTCTTGAAAGCGCGTCACATCCACGGCCATGCCGTCTCACCTCACGTCGGTGGGTCCGGAACGTCGACGACCCTTTCGGCCGCTGCTGGAACCCCGCTGGACCGCCCCTGGAGGACGGCTGCGGTCCACCCGCCTTCGACCCAGTGTCCAGTCGGTCGCCGGAGAGTCGGTGCCCGGACGGACACACCGTCCGGGCGCCGAACAGGAGGCATCCGATGACGACCGCTCAGGAAAGGCCGCCGGCCATCTCGCCCCAGCGGCGACTCGTGGCGGAACTGCGCACCATCCGGAGTCAGGCGCGGCAGGGCCCAAGTGAGAAGGCGACCGAGGCGCAGCACGCCAAGGGCAAGCTGACCGCGCGGGAGCGCATCGACGTGCTGCTGGACGAGGGATCGTTCACGGAGATGGAACAGCTGCGGCGGCACCGCGCGGTGGGCTTCGGCATGGAGACCAAGAGGCCCCGCACGGACGGCGTGGTGACCGGCTGGGGGACGGTGCACGGCCGGCCGGTGTTCGTGTACGCGCACGACTTCCGCATGTTCGGCGGCGCTCTCGGCGAGGCGCACGCCGCCAAGATCCACAAGGTCATGGACATGGCCATCGCGGCCGGGGCCCCGCTGGTCTCCCTGAACGACGGCGCGGGTGCCCGCATCCAGGAGGGCGTGGTGGCGCTCGCCGGCTACGGCGGCATCTTCCGGCGCAACACCAGGGCCTCCGGCGTCATTCCGCAGATCAGCGTCATGCTGGGCCCCTGCGCGGGCGGAGCCGCGTACTCCCCGGCTCTGACCGACTTCGTCTTCATGGTCCGCGACACCTCGCAGATGTTCATCACAGGACCGGACGTCATCCAGGCGGTGACAGGGGAGAAGGTCGGGCAGAACGCCCTCGGCGGCGCGGACGTGCACGCCGGCACCTCCGGCGTCTGCCACTTCGCCCACGACGACGAGCAGACCTGCCTCGAAGAGGTCCGCTACCTGCTGTCCCTGCTGCCGCAGAACAACCGCGAGCACCCGCCGGCGGCCGAACCGGCCGACCCCGCCGACCGGCGGTGCGAGGCGCTGCTGGACCTGGTGCCGGCGGACGGAAACCGACCGTACGACATGACCCGGGTGATCGAGGAGATCGTCGACGACGGCGAGTACCTGGAGGTCCACGAGCTCTGGGCCCGCAACATCGTCTGCGCACTGGCCCGGCTGGACGGGCGGGTCGTCGGCATCGTCGCCAACCAGCCGCAGGTGCTGGCGGGAGTGCTCGACATCGAGGCGTCCGAGAAGGCGGCGCGGTTCGTGCAGATGTGCGATGCGTTCAATGTCCCGCTGGTCACCCTGCTGGACGTGCCCGGGTTCCTGCCGGGCGTGGGTCAGGAGCACGACGGGATCATCCGGCACGGCGCGAAGCTGCTGTACGCGTACTGCAACGCCACCGTGCCGCGGATCTCCCTGGTGCTGCGCAAGGCCTACGGAGGTGCCTACATCGTGATGGACAGTCAGTCCACCGGGGCGGACCTGACCTACGCCTGGCCGACGAACGAGATCGCGGTGATGGGCGCCGAGGGCGCGGCCAACGTCATCTTCCGGCGCGAGATCGCCGCGGCCGACGACCCGGACGCCGTACGTGCCCGACTGGTCAAGGAGTACAAGGCCGAGCTGATGCATCCCTACTACGCCGCCGAGCGGGGCCTGGTCGACGACGTCATCGACCCGGCCGACACCCGCGAGGTGCTCGCCCGGTCCCTGGCGATGCTGCACACCAAGCACGCCGACCTGCCCGTCCGCAAACACGGCAACCCGCCCCTCTGATTCTGACGTTCCGTCAGAAATCCCTGGTGAGCGGCGGTTTGTGAGGAACTCACGTGCCGGGTGAGGTGTTCACGCCGGAGTCGTGACGTGTGCACTGGGCCCCGTGAGGCACTGAGTGACAAGCTCGGCTACGACCGAACACGACATGAGAACCTGACGCGAATGGGGGCACTCTCGGTGAACATCGAGGTGTTGGGACAGTTCTCGGTCCGCGAACGCGGCCTGTCGATCGTGCCGAGCGCCGGAAAGCCCCGGCAGATTCTGTCCCTGCTGACGCTGCGTGCCGGGCACTTCGTCCCGGTGCCCACACTGATGGAGGAGGTCTGGGGGAACGACATCCCGCGCAGCGCGCTGACCACCCTGCAGACCTACATCCTCCAGCTTCGCCGCAAGATCACGCGGACGCTGCCGCCCGGCTCGGACCTGTCCGCCAAGGACGTTCTGGTCACATCGCTCGGCGGGTACAAGCTGGCCGCGCCCCTTGAGACCTTCGACCTGCGGGAGTTCGAGCGGCTGGCCGCCCGCGGCGGAGCCGCCCTGGAGGCGGGGGACGCGCGTGCCGCGTCCATCAGCCTGAGCCGGGCACTGGCCTGCTGGAAGGGTCCGGCGCTCGCCGACGTTCCGGTGGGACGGGTGCTGGAGATGGAGCTCCTCGGCATCGAGGAGAGCCGCACCCAGGTGCTGGAACGGCGGATCGAGGCCGATCTGCGGCTCGGCCGGCACGCCCCGCTCCTCGGCGAGCTGCGGACCCTGGTGGCCCGCCACCCCATGAACGAGAACCTGTGCGCCCTGCTGATGATCGCGCTGTACCGGTCCGGCAGCGGCTGGCGGGCGCTCTACGCCTTCCGCCGACTGCGCGAGACCCTCACCGAGGAACTCGGCGTGGAACCGTCCTCCCGGCTGCAGCGACTGCACCAGGCCGTACTCAGCGGCGACCCCGCACTGGAGACACCCGACTGGGAACGCCCGGGCCGCCTGGCCGGCTGAACGCCGGGCGGCCAGGCCGCCGAACTGCCGGATCACCGGCTCGCCAGCCGCCTGGACACCACGCCGCAGGGCCGTTGAGGCGCTGAGCCGCCAGACCGCTGAGCCGCCGCGCTGCCGGGCCGCCGCGCTGCTGGAGCACCGGGGCGTCGGGCTGCCGGGCCGTTGGGCTGCCGGTGCGCCGGACCGCTGGGATACCAGGCCGCCGGGCTGCCGGGCCGTCAGGTTGCTGGGGCCGCGGGCGCGCCGCGCTGCTGGAGCACCGGGCCGCCGGGCTGTAGAGCCATCGGGCTGCCGGGTCGTTGGGCTGCCGGTGCGCCGGACCGCTGGGATACCAGGTCGACGGGGCTTCCGGCCCGTCAGGTTGCCGGGTCGCCGATGCGCCGGACTGCTGGAGCACCGGGCCGCCGGGCTGTAGAGCCATCGGGCTGCCGGGCCGTTGGGCTGCCGGTGCGCCGGACCGCTGGGATACCAGGTCGGCGGGCTTCCGGCCCGTCAGGTTGCTGGGCCGCCGGCGCGCCGGGCTGTTGGACCGCCAGGCCGCCGCGCTGCTGGGGCGCTGAGCCGGCACGTCGTCGGGGCACCGGGCAGCCAGGCCGTCGAGCCGTTGCGCTGTGGGGGCGCCCCGGGTCGCCGGGGTGTCGGTCGTGGGGTGGGGGCGGGGGTTCCAAGAACACGAACTCCCGCCCCCGTCCCCTCCGGTCCTCAGAACATCTGGTCGTGTGTGACCAGCCTCGACCTGGTGAGGATGCCCTCCTCGCCGGCCACCAGCACGTCGTGCACGACGCAGCTCGGCGCGATCTCCGGCTTGCCGCCCGGACGGACCGTGACCACCAGCGCGTAGACCGTGGAGCGGATCGTGCCGTCGGGCTGCCACTCCAGGGCGATGTGGTTGAACCAGTGCCGGCGCTGGACCGGATCGTTCTCGAACCGGCGGTGGAACTCGACCAGTTCGGCGACGATGCCCGGCCGGGTGACCGCAGGCGTGGCACCCGGCGAGTGCTGGAAACTGCCGTCCTCCGTGAAGGTCGCGGCGTAGTCCGCGAACCGGCCGGCGTCCAACGCCTGCATCTGGTGCGCGTAGAAGTGCTGGACCTGCGAGTACAGGTCGGTACGGACCGGGGTGGCGGTCATCGGCTCCTCCAGGGCTCCGGGTGCGAACGGCTGATGCCGCACCCACCGTGTCCGGCCCGCCTAGAGGGCAGCTCGAAGGACGGTACGGCGCCCACCGGATCCGCGATTCCGCCGTCCGCCCGGCTCCATCCGCCTTCCACCCCGCCTCTAGTCCCGCCGGTCAGTCTCGGTCCGCAGGACGCGCAGGCCCCGCAGGGGGCGGGCCGTCGTCGAGGACATGCAGGGAGGCAGCATGACGGAGGCAGTGCGGCCGGTGGCATTGGTGACCGGCGCCACCAGCGGGATCGGCCTGGAGATCACCACCCGGCTGGCGAGCCGCGGCGCGAGCGTCTTCATCTGTGCCCGCCGCTCCGAGGAACTGACCGCCGTGGTCAAGGAGTTGCGGGACAAGGGCCTGGAGGTCGACGGAACCGTCTGCGACGTCGCCGACCCCGAGCAGATCCGGGGGTACGTCCGTGCCGCCGTCGAACGGTACGGCCCGGTGGACATCCTCGTGAACAACGCGGGCCGCAGCGGCGGCGGCGCCACCGCCGAGATCCCCGACGAACTGTGGCTAGACGTGATCAACACCAACCTCAACAGTGTCTTCCTCATGACCAAGGAAGTGCTCACCACCGGCGGCATGCTGGACCGCGAGCGCGGCCGGATCGTCAACATCGCGTCCACCGGCGGCAAGCAGGGAGTCGTCCACGCCGCGCCCTACTCGGCGTCCAAGCACGGAGTGGTCGGCTTCACCAAGGCCGTCGGCCTGGAGCTGGCCCGCACCGGCATCACGGTCAACGCGGTCTGCCCCGGCTTCGTCGAGACGCCGATGGCCGCGCGGGTCCGCGAGCACTACGCGGCCATCTGGGGCGTGGACGAGCAGGAGGCGCACGACCGCATCACCACGCGCGTGCCGCTCGGCCGGTACGTGGAGCCACGCGAGGTGGCCGCCATGGTCGAGTACCTGGTCGGCGACGACGCGGCCGCCGTGACGGCCCAGGCGCTCAACGTCTGCGGCGGACTGGGGAACTACTGATGACCGTCGCACGGGTCGCACTCGTCACCGGCTCCTCCTCCGGCATCGGCGAGGCCGTCGCCCTGCGCCTCGCCGCCGAGGGAATCCGCGTCGTCGTGAACTCCGCGCGTTCGGTGGAGGCCGGTGAGAAGGTCGCCGCCGCCCTGCCCGACGCGATCTACGTACGGGCCGACGTCTCGGACGAGGCCCAGGCCCGGCACCTCGTCGACTCCGCCGTCGCACACTACGGGCGGCTCGACATCCTGGTGAACAACGCGGGCGTCTCCCGTCCCGTACCGCACGCCGACCTGGCGGCGGCCACACCCGACCTCTGGCGGGAGATCCTCGGCCTCAACGTCATCGGCACCTGGCAGACGACGGTCGCCGCGATGCCGCACCTGGCCCGGACCGGTGCCGGATCGGTGGTCAACATCTCCTCGATCGCCGGCAGCCGCCCGGCGGGCAGTTCGATCCCGTACGCCGTCAGCAAGGCGGCGATCGAGCACATGACCCGGCTGCTGGCGAACGCCACCGGGCCCGAGGTCCGTGTCAACGCGGTCGCTCCCGGCCTGGTCGAGACACCGTGGACACAGGGCAAGGACTTCTTCGTGCCGATCGCGCAGAAGGTGCGGGAGAGTACGCCGCTGCGCCGGGTGGGCCGGCCCGAGGACGTCGCCGAGGCCGTGCTGGGCCTGGCCGACGCCGCGTACACGACCGGGCAGGTGCTGCTCGTGGACGGCGGCGCGCACCTCATCTGACGAGGTGTGCGTTCCGGAAGAGTGAAGAGTCCGGCGAGATCCGGGATCCTCCGAGGGAGTTGACGATGCGGCTTGCGGCGAATCTGGTCTACCAGGGGGCGGGCGAACTCGCCCGTGCCGCAGAGACTCTGGACTACGGGCTCGTGCTGGCCCCGGAGGGCTACCGGTCCGACGCGGCCAGCGTGCTGGGCCTGGTGGCGGGTCGCACCGAGCGGATCGGCCTGGCGTCCGCCGTCATGCAGATACCGGCGCGCCCGCCGGGACTCGCCGCGCTCACCGCGGCCACTCTGGACGCGCTGAGCGGCGGCCGGTTCCGGCTGGGCCTCGGGGTGTCCAACCCCGATGTCTCGGACGGCTGGTACGGGGTGCCGTTCGGCCGGCCGCTGGAGCGGACCAGGGAGTACGTCGACATCGTCCGGCAGGCTCTCGGTGGCGGCCCCGTGACCTACCGGGGCCGGCACTTCCAGCTGCCGGCCGACGGCCGTGACGGGGCGCCGCTGCATGTGCTGACCGAGCTGCCCAGGTCACGGATCCCGGTCTACCTGGCGGCGGTGGGGCCCCGCAGTCTGCGGCTCGCGGGTGAGATCGCGGACGGCTGGCTGGGGGTGTTCACTCCGCCCGAGGCGGCGGCCAAGGCCGTCACCGAGATCCGTGCGGGCCGGGAGGCGGCCGGGCGGGACATGACCGGCTTCGAGATCCTGCCCAGCCTGCCCGCGTCGGTCGCGGACGACGTGCCCACCGCGGTGGACGCGTTGCGCGGCCAGTACGTCTACCTGCTGGGCATCGGCGACCCGGCGCACAACTTCTACTGCGCACTCGCACGCGAGATGGGCTACGCCCGTGAGATCGAGGTCTTCCACGAGCGGCTGGCCGACGGCGACCGGGCCGGTGCGGCGGCCGCGCTGCCCATGGACTTCATCGACCACACCTCGCTCGCCGGCCCGGTGCCCCGGCTCGCCGACCGGATGCAGGCGTACGCGGAGGCCGGCGTGACCACCCTGGGCGTCATGGTGTCCGCCGCGGCGACGTCCCTGGACGGGCGGCTGCGGATCCTGCGTGCGGCGGCGGAGGCGCTGGAGGTGTCGGGGGTCGGCGACTGACCCGGGGTGTGACACGCATGAACGGACAGCGCCCGGGCGGGCGTGGGAGGCGGAGGCACGGTGGCGTACACACGGCACAGCGGTACCGGCGTTTCGACGGACGGCCAGGACGAGGCGGTGTTCACCGACGAGTTCCGCCCCGCGGGACCGGACCGGGAACAGACCGGGCTGCCGCCGGCATGGCTCGCCCGTCCCGCGGCCGGCCTGGCCACCGGGGACGGGATCGCCCGGGTCACTCCGCAGGGCCTGGTCGTGGCGCCGCCGGGCCGCGATCCGGCGACCGGCCGGCCCCGGTTCGCGGCCCCCACGTCCTCGGATGCCGCGAGCCACCTGCGCTGGGTCGCCTTCGCAGGCACCGCCACCCCACCGGGCTTCGCCCTGCGCGACGGGTCGGTACTCACCGCTCAGATGGAACTCGCGGCGGAGATATACGGCCCGGCCGCGCGGGTGCCCGAGGGCGGGCCGGTGAGCGGGTCGGGCGTCGCCGACACCCGTGCGGGAATGGGCGGGATGCTCTGCGTGGACCTCGGCTCCGGCCTGGTTCTCGACTTCCTGCTCACCAACGACCGGGTCTGGGTGCTGTACGAGCGGCTCGGCCGGCCCGGCACCGGCCACGGCACCTTCACCTACGAGATCCCGGTCGCCGAGCGTTCGCCGGACCGCCGCCATCGGTGCGCGGTACGGGTCGACCGGGCCCGCGGCACGGCGGTGTGGTCGCTGGACGGCGAGGAGGTCCTCGCGGTGCCGGACCTGGGCCGCCGCCTCCCGTCCCGCTCCGCCCACCTCACCCGGTCGGCCGACGGTCCCGAGGAGAGCGTCCGGCCCGACCGACTCGCCCTGGGCATCGGCCTGTTCAGCGAGATCCCGGAGTTCTCCGGCGTACGCGTGACGGTGCGCCGGGCCACCGTGTCGCGCTCCGCCCCCACCCGCTGACACCGCGAAACCCGCCCTCCTCCCGTATCGCCGGTGAGGAGGGCGGGTTTCGCGTCGTACCGCCCCTCAGGTCTCCCGCTGTGCCGCCAGCACCGCCTGCGCGTAGGCCGTCGCCGCCGGTTCGAAGCGCAGCACCAAGTGGCTCACCGCCGCGCTGACGTCGCGCCAGCCGCGTTCGAACGGACTTCCCTCGACCTGCGCGGAAGTGCCCGCGGCCCTGAACAACTGGTCCGCCGCGGCCAGCAGCAGCTCCGCGGCGAGTGCGCAGTCCCTGCCCCCGCGCGCGGTCGCCAACGGGTCGAGCGTGCCCGCGTCGGCCGCACGCGCGGTGCGGTCCAGGAGCAGCTCGGCCCCGTCCACCTCCCCCGCGGCGCGGGCCAGTACCCCGTGCCGGAGCGCGTTCTCCGCGAGGCGGGGATCGCCACCGCCGGTCGCCGTGATCCTGGGCGCGGCCCAGCGGGTCCACTCGGCCAGCAGCGCCCTGGTGGCGCCCAGCACCGGCGCCGCGAAGGACAGGCCGTTCACCGCCTTGAGCGGCACCCGGGTACAGGTGGTGGGCCCGTCCGGGCACTCGCCGTCCAGCACGGCCGCGCGGGTGCACACCCGGTGGTCCGGGACGTACACGTCGTCCACGGAGAGGGTGTTGCTGCCGGTGCCGCGCATCCCGACGGTGAACCAGGTGTCCCGTATCGCGTACGCCTCGCGCGGCACCGCGAAGTAGCGCGGTACCTCGGCACCGTTCTCCGCGGTGCGGGCGCACACCAGGGCCCAGTCGGAGAAGTCGACGGCGCTGACGTACGACCAGGTGCCGGTCAGTCGCCATCCGCCGGCCGCCCGCTCCGCCCGGCCGAGCGGCATCAGTGCGCCGACCAGCAGTGTGTCCGGGCCGTCGGACCAGATCTCGCCCTGTCCCTGACGGGGCAGATGCGCGGCCATGCGCGGTACGGTCGCGGCCAGGGCGGCGACCCAGGCGGCGGAGGTGCATCCCTCGCCGACCCGGGCGACCGCGGTCAGCAGGTCGGCGAAGGTGCCCTCGGCACCGCCCCAGCGGGCCGGGACGAAGTGCCGGCCGAATCCCGCGTCCGCGACCGAGCGGACCACGTCGGGGTGGAGCCGCCGCTCCCTGTCCGCGTCGGCGGCGTGCTTGCCCGCCAGCGACGCGAGGTCGCGGGCGCGCTCGGCGAGCGTGGGCGGGGCGGTCGGCGCCGTGACCGCCCGGGTCTGTCCGTCGTCGGACATCAGGCACCGTCCCCGCCGGCCGGCAGCGATCGCCGGGACGAGGCCGCGGCGGCGATCACGAGGCCGCCGAGCAGGCTGACGTTCTTGAAGAACTCGTTGCGTTGCATACGCCGTCGCGCCGGATCCGCCTGACGCCAGAAGGCGTGCACGGTCAGTGTCGTCGGCACCAGGCAGGCGATCAGCGTGCCGCCGCCGAGCATCGGCGCGATGCCACTGCCCAGGGCCAGTCCGCCGACGACCATGCCGGTGGCGGTCGCCCGGGTGGCGGCCTCGGGCAGCGGAACGCCGTGCTGCCGGGCCAGTTCGGGCAGCGGGCCCGGTTCGCGGAGCACGCCGTAGCCGCCGGCGACGAAACTCGCCGCCAGCAGTGGCCGGGCCAGTCGGCTGATGAGCTGGGGTCCTTCAGGCATGGGCCGCCTTCTCCTTAGCGTTCAGCGATGCGTCTCTCGGGTCTCCGGTTCACGGGCTCTGCCGCCGGCGCGCCAATCCCTGGGCAAGGCTTCCGGCGGGTTCTCGAAGAGCGCTCGAAGACGGCTCGCACTCCGTGCCGGCGGCTCATCTCAAGTCGGATTCGAGCGGTGGCGGTGACGCTGGCCGCGCGGCGCACGGGCGTTCCGCGGCGCAGCACTCCGGCTGACACCGGCTATCCGAGGAGACCGTGATGACGGCAGACGACAAGCGATGGATCCTGGTCCTGGGCGCAACCGGCCGCCAGGGCGGCAGCGCCGCCCGGCATCTGCTGGACCGGGGCTGGACGGTGCACGCGCTGGTGCGTGACCCCGACAAGCCCGCCGCCCGGGAACTGGCCGCCAAGGGCGCCGTGTTGGTGCCGGGCGAGTTCGACGACCGGCAGGCGGTGCGGTCGGCTCTGGCCGGCGCCCACGGTCTGTTCACGGTGTTCACCCCGACCCACGGCAACGGCCTGGACGGTGAGGAGCGGCACGCCCGGCTGTTCGCCGAGGAGGCCGGCCGGGCCGGTGTCCGGCACCTCGTGCACAGCTCCGTCGGCGGCGTGGAGAAGCCGGGAGGCGTGGGCTGGCGGGAGACCAAGCTCCGCGCCGAGCAGGCGATCGGCACGGCGGGCGTGCCCACCACCTTCCTGCGCCCGGTCTACTTCATGGAGAACTTCCTGGACCTGCCGCCCGAGCCCGACGCGGACGGCACGCTGGTGTTCCGCCGCGCTCTGTATCCGCACACCAAGCTGCAGGTGATCGCCTCCCAGGACATGGGCCACTTCGTCGCCGACGCGTTCGACGACCCGGATTCCTTCGTGGGGCGCAGCCTGGAGGTCGCCGGTGAGGCGCTGACCGGGCCGGAGATCGCGGACGCCTTCGCGGCGCACACCGGCCGCCCGGCCCGCTACGAGTTCATCCCGCTGGAGGAGCTGGCCAAGAAGGACGTCTGGATGGCGAAGACGTTCGAGTGGTTCAACGACATCGGCTACCGGGCCGACATCCCCGCGCTGCGGGCCGCCCACCCGGACCTGCTGACCTTCGCCGACCTCCTGCACCGCAGCGGCTGGACGCCGCCGAGCAGGTGAGGGGGCGGCAGATGGAAACAATCGGTTCCGTGGAGACGGCGGCGCAGTCGCGCCGCCCCGCCCTGCCGACCCTCACCGGAATGCGGTTCGCCGCCTCCGGAATGGTCTTCTTCTCGCACGCCTTCTTCATCCTGCTGCCCGCGAGCTGGATCTCGGGCACCGGCCCGGGTTTCTGGTGGAGCGCCGCCGGTTCGACGGGTGTGTCGTTCTTCTTCGTGCTCAGCGGCTTCGTCCTGACCTGGTCGGCGCGGCCGGGCACCACGGCACGCGCCTTCTGGCGGCGCCGGCTGTGCAAGATCTACCCCACCCATCTGGTGACCGCGCTGGCGGCGGTCGTGCTGATGCTGGGGTTCGGCGACGCGTTCACCGCGGGGCAGCTGGTGCCCAACCTGCTGCTCGTGCAGTCCTGGATCCCGCGGTACGACGTCCTCACCGGCATCAACCAGGTGAGCTGGTCGCTCTGCAGCGAGCTGCTGTTCTACGCCGCGTTCCCGTTCCTGCTGCCGCTGGTGAACCGGCTCTCCGTGCGGGCGCTGTGGTGGGGTGCGGCGGGCGCCGTGCTCGCCGTGTGGTGCCTGCCGGTCGTCTCCGCGCTCTTCCTCGACGACGGCCCGCATCTGTCGCCCCGTATGGACTACTCGGTCACGCAGCTGTGGTTCGTGTACTTCTTCCCGCTGGCGCGGGCCTTCGAGTTCGTGCTCGGGATGTTCCTGGCCCGGCTGGTGGTCCTCGGCCGTTGGCTTCCGGTCGGGCTCGGGCCGGCCGCGGTGCTCTTCCTCGCCGGTTACGCCGGTGCGCTGTACGCCCCCGGCCAGTACGGCACGGTCGCCCTGACCGTCGTGCCGCTGGCCCTGCTCATCCCGGCCGGTGCGGCCGCCGACCTGAGCGGGCGGTACTCGCCGCTGCGCGGGCGGGTGGCCGTCTGGCTGGGCGAGGTGTCCTTCGCTCTCTACATGGTCCATCAGCTGGTGCTCAGTTACGGCACCCGGGCGATCGGGTTCGGCACGGGGCTGTCCGGCTGGCAGGCGGCGGGGCTCAGCCTGCTGTTCCTGGCCGCCTGTCTGCCGGTCGCCTGGCTGCTGCACTCGCTGGTCGAGATGCCGGTGATGCGGCGCTGGTCCCGCCCCCGCCGACCCGCGGCCGTGGCGGTCCCGAGGGACCTGGGAACCGTGCCGCGGTCCGAGCGGACCACGGCACCCTCGTCGGACACCGCGTGAGCGGGGCGACGCGACCGACGGCCCGCTCAGGCCGTACCGACCTCGTCCACGGCGGGCCGCCCGCTGTCCTCGGCTGACACCGTGCCCTGTTGGCGGCGGCTGCGCTCGACGGCCGCCATCAGCAGGGTCGGCAGCACGGCCAGTACGGCGGTGCCGAGCACCCACCAGAACGTGGTGCCGAACGCCGCCGCCTGGTCGGACGGCCCGGTGCCGCCGGCCAGGTGCCGCTGGAGCACCACGACGAACACGGCCGTGCCCATGGAACCGCCGATCCGCTGCGCCATGTTGAGCTGCGGTGTCGCGTCGTTGATCTGACCGGGGTCGAGAGCCTGGAAGGCGGCCGTCATGGCGGGCATGACGGACAGGCCGATGCCCAGGCCCCGTACCACCATGGCCAGGCCGAGCAGCCAGTACGAGGTGTCGGCCCCGATGAGCACGAACGGCACGCTGGCGACCACGCTGACCGCCGCCCCGATCACACAGGTGAGGCTGCCGATCTTCTCGAACAGCCGGCTCGACAGGCCCATGGCGACGGCGGCGCCGATGCCCTGGGGTGCGAGCAGCAGGCCGGTCGTCGAGGCGTCCTCGTGCCGGACCACCTGGTAGTAGAGCGGCATGAGGATCATTCCGCCGTAGGTGGCCGCGCCGAAGACGAAGGTCACGAACGAGGCGGAGCCGAACAACCGGTCGCGGTAGAGCCGTACGTCGAGCAGCGGATGCCGCACCCGCAGGGCGCGCAGCACGAACGCGGCGGTCAGCGCCAGGCCGGCCAGGAACGAGCCGAGCACCTGGACCGAGCCGAGCCCGTGGTCGCTGCCCGCCTCGGACAGTCCGAAGGTGATGCCGACCATGCCAAGCGAGACGAGGATCAGCCCGGTCATGTCCAGCGGCCCGGGGTCCTCCCCCCGCCGGTCGGCGGGCAGCAGGCGCAGCGCGAGGGCCAGACCGGCCACACCCAGCGGCAGGTTGATCAGGAAGATCCACTGCCAGCCGGCGTGATCGACCAGCAGGCCGCCGACGGTGGGGCCGAAGACCGGGGTCAGCACCATCGGGATGCCGACCGCGCCCATCACCCGGGCCAGCCCCTGCGGCCCGGCCGCCGTGACCAGGATGATCTGCCCGGCCGGGATCATCATGCCGCCGCCGATGCCCTGGACGGTCCGGGCGGCGATGAGGGCCCAGGCGGTGTCGACCAGTCCGCAGGCCACCGAGGCGAGGGTGAACAGCAGCAGCGACGCCACGTACAGGCGCCGTGGGCCGATCTTCCGCGCGGCCCACCCCGTCATGGGGAGGACCGCCGCCTGGGCGAGGAGGTAGGCGGTGACTACCCACTGGATGGTCCGCAGGGAGCTGTGCAGCGCCGACGACAGCGAGTCGAGGGCGACGTTGACGATGGTCGCGTCCAGGAAGGCCAGTACGGCGCCGACGAGCACGACGATCACGGCTCGCCGTGCCTCGGGCGTCAGTCCCGGCTGTTGCGTCGCGCGGTCCGGTTCATTGCTGGGGGAAGCTGTCACACCAGCAGTCTCAACCGGACGTTCTCCTCTGTCAAACGACTGGTTGATTAAGGCGGGAAGTTGGCTGATTCAGTCAGGTGTGTGGTTGATACGTTTGCTAGGCTGGAGCCCATGAGCCCGACGACCGGCCCCACGGCCGAGGAGACCCCACCGGCGGCGAGCGGACGGCAGGGGTCACGCCGCTCCCCCGCCCCCGAGGAGCGGCAGCGGGACGCCGAGCGATCCCGCAGGGCGCTGTGCGAGGCAGCCCTGGACGAGTTCGCCGAGAAGGGCTTCGCGGGCGCCCGCGTCCAGGACATCGCGGCCCGCGCAGGCGTCAACAAGCAGCTGATCAACTACTACTTCGGCGGAAAGGAAGGGCTCTACCACGAGATCCAGCGCGGCTGGGCGGAGCACGAGACGGTCTTCGCCGACCCGGACCTGCCGCTGGAGGAGATCGCCAGCCGCTACCTGGGCGCCGGCCTCGCGGACCCGCGCCCGGCCCGGCTGCTCATCTGGCGGGGCCTGACCGGCGAGTCGACGGCGGACACGTACGACGACGCCACGCTCGGCCAGGACGTGGCCAACCTGGGCAACGCCCAGGAGCGGGGCGAGATCGCCGACGACCTCGACCCCGGTTTCGTCCGGCTGGCGCTCATGGGCGTCATCCTGGCCCCCATCCTGCTGCCGCAGACGGCCCGTCAGGTGACCGGTCTGGAACCCGGCTCACCGGAGTTCACCGAGTCCTACGGCGAGCAGCTGCGCCGGCTCGTTCGCCATCTCGGAGCCACCGCACCGCGGTTCCCGGAAGAAACCGTGACCGAACCCGACGAGGGGAGCGCCCGATGACCGCGCCGTTCAGCGAGGCGGAACTGAGCTATCTGGCCACGCAGGGACACGGCCGCCTGGCGACGGTCGGCCCGTCCGGCGAGCCGCAGAACCGTCCGGTCAGCTTCGTCCTCGACACGGACACCGGCACCGTCGACATCGGCGGCCCGAACCTCGCCGCCAGCCGCAAGTTCCGCAACATCGAGGCGCACCCGGAGGTCTCGTTCGTCGTCGACGACTTCGCGCCCGCCGGGAGCACGAACTCCCCGTTCCGCGGCCGGGGCATCGAGATTCGCGGCCGTGCCGAGGCGCTGCGCGACCAGGCTCCGCCCAACCCGTACTTCAGCGGCGAGTTGATCCGCATCCACCCGGCCCGCGTCGTCGCGTGGAACCTCGACCCCGACGTCCCGGGCGTGCACGCCCGGGACGTGGCGACGGACGCCGACTGACACCCGTACCCGGTGACGGGGGCCGGCCGGCGTGGCACTGCGGTGTCACCAGTCCTGTCGGGTCAGGTCCGCGAACCGGGCCAGCCTGGCGATCTCGGCGTCCGCGCCGCCCGCGCCGCGCCGGTTGGACAGCGAGACGTGCGTGGCCCCGGCGTCCCGCCAGGTGGCGAGGCGTGCGGCCCACTCCTCCTCGGGCACCAGCTGCAGCGGGATCCGCGCCTCGATCCCGAAGGCCTCCTCGTCCCGGCCGTGCCGGGCGACGAGTGCGCGCAGTTCCGCGACGACCTTCATCCCGGCCTCCATGTCCCGCATCAGCGGCCCGAACATCCTGAAGCCGTCCGCCAGTCGCGCCATCCGGTCCAGGACGGCGGGCCGTGGCACGCCTCCCCCGGCGAAGTCGCCGCCGCCCATCCACACCGGCAGCCGCCGCGCGGGGCGGGGGTTGAGCGCCACGTCCCGCAGCTGCACCAACTCACCGCCGTAAGTGACCGCCGGCTCCTCCCACAGCAGCCGCATCGCCGCGATCTGTTCCTCGATCAGCCGGCCGCGGACGGCCGGATCCACGCCGAGGGCGCGGACCTCCTCCCGGTTCCAGCCGACGCTCACCGACAGCCTGAGCCGCCCACCGGACAGGATGTCCACCTCGGCGGCCTGCTTGGCGGCGAGCGCCACCGGCCGCTGCGGCAGCAGGACGGCGGCGGTCAGCTCCACCCGGGAGGTGACCGCCGCGAGATAGGCGGCCTGGGTGAACGACTCGCGCCAGGGCGCGCACGGGGAGATCTCGGAGGGCCAGTCGTCCGTCCGGGCCGAGAGCACATGCTCGCCGAAGCCCAGATGGTCGTAGCCGAGATCCTCGAACGCCTGGGCGTAGTCGCGGAGTTCGGCCGGATCGTCGAAGTACGGCAGATCACCGCCGACCCGCAGCCGACGCCGAGCCGGGCGGTCGGCGACGGCAGCCGGGTGGGTCTTCTGCCGCTGATCACCAGTCACTGGGAACGACCTCCGTTCGTCGGGTGCGGTGGTGCCGCACGTCCGCCGTCAGGCTGGCCGAGGGGACTCGACCGGGGCTCAAGCATGGCTCGTGCACGGCGGCCCGTACGAGGCGCGCTCCCGCCCGGCGGCGGCTTTCGGCCGCTTCCAGTGGAAGTCGAGCGGCACCTGACACAAGTGGACGGCGGCCGGCATCCGGCGGCCAGACGGAGACCCGGCATACCGGGACCCGACACAGGGAAGGGAAGGGGAGCGCGCATGGGCGAGCTCGACCAGACACGACTCGGCAGCACACCGCCACAGGGTGACGGACGCCGGCTGCCCGAGGGCGTCGGACTGACGGCGGTCGGCGTGGCGCTGGCCCGGGCACGCGAGAGCGCCCGCGAGGACCGGCTCTTCGACGACTCGTACGCCAAGGCGTTCGTGGACGCGGTCGGCGACGAGACGGTCGCCGGCATGAAGGTGTTCGGCGGCTACATCGCCCTGCGGACCGCGCTGTTCGACGACTACCTGCTGGCCGCGGCCCGGGGCGGCTGTACCCAGGTGGTCATCCTCGCCGCCGGCCTGGACACCCGCGCCCTGCGGCTCGACTGGCCTGCCGGAACCCGGGTGTTCGAGATAGACCTGCCGGATGTCCTCGACTTCAAGTACGACGTCCTGGGCGAGGCCGCCGAGCCCGCCGGACGCGCACGCACGACCGTCCCGGCCGATCTGCGCGAGGACTGGGGCGCCGCCCTGGCGGACGCCGGATTCAGTCCACAGGCGCCGACCGCATGGCTCGCGGAGGGACTGCTGCCGTATCTGACCGAAACCGACAACGACCGGCTCGTCGACCGGGTCGGCGAGCTGTCCGCGCCCGGCAGCCGGCTCGGCATCGAGGTCGTCAACCCCACCACCACGTACCGCGGTGACGTCAGCGGCTTCAAGCGCATGCAGTCCTCGATCAACGCCCCGTGGCGCTCCACCCAGCCCGATCCGTCAGGTTGGCTGATCCGACACGGCTGGCGGCCGGCCGACGCCCCGACCATGGAGGAACTGCACCGGCGCTACGGACGAGAGGCCCTCCTCGACGCCCGCACCGGTACCGGTGCGGGCGGACTGGTCACCGCCGTGCGGGAAGGGTGACGGGATGGCCGCGCCCACCACGGCCGCCGCGACGGTCGCGTTGACCTGCCAGGTGTACACCGAGCCCGCCGGTGACACCCATGACATCCCCTACCGCCTCGGTTTCGCCGTCACGGCCCCCGAGGCGGTGCGTCCCGGCGAGTCGTTCACCATCGCCGTACAGCCTGAACCGCTCACCTTCAGCCCCCGGTTCAGCAGCCTCGTCCGGGACCTGCGGCTGGGCTTCGTGCCTCCACGGGGAGCGGACGCGAGCGGCGGCGCCCTGTCCGGAGGCAGCGGCCTCGGCGACACGGAGCCGTACACCGAAGAGGCCGGCGGTGCGCTGCTGCTGCACGCTCCCGGGCCGTTCGTGTCCGGTACGGCCTTCACCCTGCCGTGCCTGACCTGGACGGCGACCGCCGGGCCGGGCGGCGTGGTCGAGGTCGTGCTGGGCGGCCCGGACGGCACCGGACCCGCATGGGGATATCGCTGGGAACAGCCGTCGAAGGGCATGAACGGCGTCGTCACAGGCCTCCTTGACGGGCCCGCCCTGCTCGCCCGGACCCGCGTCACGGAAGGCTGAACGGCAAGGGCCCCGGCGGTGGTTCATCGCCGGGACCCTCGCCTCGCTCCTCTTCCGCTACCGGACCGGCGCCTCCTGCCCGGCGGCGTGCGACAGCGTGGTGCGGCTGTTGTCGCCGAGCAACTCCCGCACATGCCGCCGCGCGTCGGCGGTCGTGCGGCCCCTCCCCAGTACCCGGGACACCGCCTCCGGGTTCAGGGCCACCGTGTGGCTCGCGGTGGCGAACGGCCCGTCCGGTCCCTCGCCGAACGTCCACAGCCCGCTGTGCCCGAGCAGCAGCTCCGGGGTGACGACCTGCTTGTACGCGATCCACTCCGGCCGCCGGCACACCCGTACCGAATGGGTGGTGTGGGTTGAGCCGTCCGCTGTCGCCGTCTCCATCCGCAGGTCCTGCACCCCGGGCGCGGTCTCGGTGAGCGTGACCCCGGCGACGTGCGGAAGCCGCTCGGGCCACAGGTCCGCCCGGGCCACGAACTCGTAGGCCGCCTCGGGCGGGCCGGTCAGCGCGAGGGTGTCGGTGAACGAGAACACGATCTCCCGCGGCGGATGCCCGGTCTCCACGATCCGGGCGAGCGCGGCGAGTTCCGCCGCGCTGTTGCGGTCCAGCGCCTCGTGCACCCAGGTCACCGCGGACGGTTCGTCGTCGACGACCGTGAAGTGGTGCCGCAGCACCACCTCGGTCCGGCCGCCGTCCAGCTCACGGAAGAGCCACTCGCCGCCCATCGAGGCGACCGGCGCACTGCTGACCTCCTGCTCGAAACCGACCGTGCGCCTGGCGGTGTCGAGGGTCCGGCGCGACACCCAGTCGCTCACCCGCCCGTTCACCGTCGCCCAGAGCCGGATCCGCTCGCTGTCCCGGTCTCCTTCGAGCCGGAGGGCGTGCACGGTGGGGCCGAAGACGGCCGGCCACAGCGTCACGTCCGCCACCAGGTCGTACAGCGGCCCGGGCGGCGCCAGGACCACCCGGCTGTGCTCGGTGTGCCGCAGGCCGGGTCCGTTCGTCATCGGGCGTCCGCCGGGACGGCCCGGTTGACCAGGTCGAGCAGGGCGCGCGGCGTCCCCGCGTCGGCGATCACGTCGTCCGCGAGGGCGACTCCGTAGTCGCGCTCGATCCGGGCGGCGGTCTCCATCAGGGCGAGTGAGTCGTACCCCAGGTCACCGAACGGGGTGTCGAGGATGTCGCCGCTCAGGTCGATGCCGTCGTCCTCGCCCGCGCAGGCGACGAGGATGCGCCGGAGGTCGTCCATGTGGATCTGTGCCATGACTTGGTCTCCTGCCAGGAAGTGATCGATGGGTCGGAGTACGAGGTGGATCGACGTGTGAGGTGGATCGAAGTACGGGATGGGGAACGTCAGTCCGCCGGAGCGGTCACGACGACCGCCGAGTTGAAGCCCCAGCGCCCGCGAGCGAGCACCAGCGCGGCCCGGACGGGTAGCGCGCGGGGTTCTCCGAGGACGAGGTCGATGCCGTAGCCGGACGGCACCGACGTGGTGTGCGCGGTCGCCGGGACCACACCGTCCCGGACGGCGAGCAACGCGGCCACCAGGTCGGCCGGTCCGCCGCCCGCGTACATCCGGCCGGTGAGGGACTTGGGCGCGGTCACCGGCACGGCGCCCGGCCCGAACAGGCCGCTGATCGCTTCCGCCTCCGCCCGGTCCAGCTCCGGCACCCCGGCCGCGTCGGCGAAGACGACGTCGATGTCGCCTGCCGCCAACCCCGCGTCGGCCAGCGCCAGTTCGGCCGCACGGCGCAGCCCCGGTGGGCGGCCCGAGCCAGGCCGCGGATCGAAGGTGGACGCGTACCCGGCGAGCGTGCCGTAGATCTGCTCCGCACCGCGCAGTCGGGCCGAGGCTGCGTCCTCGACGACCAGGATCGCGCCGCCCTCGGCGGGCACGTGCCCTGACGCGGCGGTGTCGAAGGGCAGATACGCGCGAGCCGGGTCTGTCGCCGTCGTGATCCGGCCGCTCGCCGACTGCGCCACCCATCCCCACGGATCGAAGGCGGAGTCCACCCCGCCGCTCAGCACCAGACGGGTGCCGCGCCGCACGGTACGGCGGGCATGACCCACGGCGTCCAGGCCGCCCGCCTGCTCCGCGACGAGGGCGGCACTCGGACCGCGCATGCCGTGCCGGATGGAGATCTGGCCGGTGTTGACGGCGTAGAACCAGGCGAACGACTCGTAGACGCTGACGTGTTGCGGGCCCTTGCTCCAGAGCTTGTTGAACTCCCGGTGGGTGAACTCGAAGCCGCCCTGCGAGGTGGAGGTCACCACGCCCATGTCGTAGTCGGGCAGAGTCCCGGCGCTCACACCGGCGTCGGCGAGCGCCCATTCTGCGGCGGCCAGCGCGTACCGGGTCGAGACGTCGGTCTGCGGCAGCAGCCGGCTGGGCAGGTGCTCGGCGGCCTCGAAGTCCCTGATCTGCCCGGCCAGCCGTGTCCGGTAGCCCCGGACGTCGAACCGGGTGAGTTCCCCGATGCCGCTGCGGCCGGTGAGCAGGGACTTCCAGTACTCCTCGGTGCCCAGACCGCCCGGCGCCACCACCGAGACCCCGGTGACGACCACGGGAGAGGCGTCGCGCCCAGGGGCGTCGACCGTCGCCAGGCTCGCGCGCTCACTCGTACGGCCGCTCATGCGGCGACCTCGGGCCGGTGCAGCACCATCGCGCTCTGGAACCCGCCGAACCCGCTGCCGACCGAGAGCACGGTGTCCACCTGCTGGTCGCGGGCGGTCAGCGGCACGTAGTCCAGGTCGCACTCGGGATCGGGGGTGTGCAGATTGGCCGTGGGCGGTACGACGTTGGTCCTGATGGCCAGCGCGCAGGCCGCGATCTCGATGGACCCGATGGCGCCGAGCGAGTGCCCGACCATCGACTTGATGGAGCTCACGGGCACGTCGTAGGCGTGCGCGCCGAGGCTCAGTTTGAGCGCGGCGGTCTCGTGGCGGTCGTTCTGCTTGGTGCCGGAACCGTGCGCGTTGACGTAGTCGACGGCGGTGCGGTCGAGCCGGGCCTCGTCGAGCGCCGCCCGGATCGCCTCGGCCATCTCCCGGCCGTCCTTCTTCAGACCGGTCATGTGGTACGCGTTGCAGCGGGTCGCGAATCCGCCGACCTCGGCGTAGATCTGCGCGCCGCGGGCCCGGGCCGCCTCGAACTCCTCCAGGACGAACATCGCGGCACCCTCTGCCAGGACGAAACCGTTGCGCGAGCCGTCGAACGGGCGGGAGGCATGCTCCGGGTCGTCGTTGCGGGGCGTCGTCGCCTTGATGGCGTCGAAGCAGGCGACGACGATCGGTGATATCGGAGTGTCGGACGCCCCCGCGAGGACGACGTCGACGGTTCCCTCACGGATCAGCTGGACGCCGTGCCCGACCGCGTCCAGACCGGAGGTGCAGCCGTCGGACACCATCGTCACCGGACCTTCGGCGCCGACGCTCCAGGCCACCTCGGCGGGCATCACCCCCGGACTGAGGTAGTCGGCCATGTGCGGGGAGAGGAAATCGTCGTCCACCAGCCACTGTCGGCCGCTGTCGGACAGCACCAGGTACTCCCGCTCGAGGCTGGTCGCGGACGCGACCGCGCTGCCCAGGCTCACCCCGATACGGCACGGGTCCAGAGCCGCAGGTTCGAGGCCGCTGTCGGCGACCGCGTCCCGGGTGCAGGCGACGGCGAACTGCGTCGCGCGGTCCATCCTGCGCACCTCGCGCGGGCTGAAGCCCTCCGCCTCGGCGTCGAAGTCCACCTCGCCCGCGATCCGGGACCTGAAGGGCGAGGGGTCGAAACGGGAGATCCTCCGGGTGGCCGTCCGCCCATCGCTCAGCAACGACCAGAACGCCTTCGTTCCCAGGCCGCCCGGGGTACGCACCCCGATGCCGGTGATCACAACGCGCCGAGCCATATCGCCTCCGTACATGCAGCCCATCACGGTCCGTTACTCGGGTCTCCAGCAGGCTGCGGTCGGTGCCTTGAGCCTGGCTCGAAAGCGGATCGGGGGCGGCGGCGGAAGGGGGCCGACAGCCCGCCTGTTCCCTCCGCCCCCGCCCACCGCCCGCCTCTCGTCCAGAGTTGCCCCTCAAGGTGGCTTCTGCCGCACAGGGCCCGGTAGTTGGCGGAGGCGGCTCTGCGGGAGGTGCGCGCTGCTGCCTGGACATGGCGAGGGTTCGCGCAGGTTCGCGCCGAGGCTGCTTGGCCGCCTGGACACCGACGACGGCGTCGCTCTGCTGCTTGCGGCGGCGGGCTCGTGGGCCTCTCCGGCACACCATGCCGTTGCCCCCGGCTTCGGACCGGCGCCACCCCGATGTGCCGGGCGAAGCCGTCGCAGATCCGCACATGGACCGGATCAACGCGTTGTGATCACCGGCATCGGGGTGCGAACCCCTGTGCTGCCACGCCGAGTTGAGGGAGCAGATGACGGCCCTGCCGCCGGTCCCCGGCCACGACGACTGCCCACCGGCGACCACGCGTGCTCCGGCGGCACTGTGGTCTTCCCCGACTGGCAGGCGGCCAGCACGCGGCGCCCCGCCGTCGATCCGGCCGTCCTCGGCGTTCGCTCCGTGTGAACACCGCACGTGGTGGCTCGGCGTACAGCACCGGATTCCTGTCGGGGGTAATCCGTTTGCGGAGCGTCGGATTCTTCGACACCTTGAACGTCCGTCGGTGCCGGACGAGCAGGGAGCGGGCCTCCCGGAACGGGTGAGTCCGGCCCGGGTGCCCCCTCCGCGGTGCCCAGTGAGACTGTGCGGACCGGCCACCGCGGTCTCGGCCGGGAAGCGGCCTACCTGACGTCGACGAAGTCGCCGGTCGCCTTCGCGGTGCCGGTCGTGGTGGTGCCGGCGAAGACGAAGCGGTAGTAGCCGTCGGAGCCGGCCTTGGTGGTGGTGCTCAGGGTGCCGGTGCGGCTGGTCTTGACCGTCTTGAGGGTGGTGTAGGTGCTGCTGCCCTTCTTGCGGAACTGCAACTGCACCGGCTGGGCCGCGTATCCCGCGTACTTGCCCGTGGTCCAGTTCGCGCGGCTCAGCTTGCCGGTGACCGTGATGGTCCTGCCCTTCTTCACCGGCTCCGGGGAGGCGTTGGCGGTCAGCCTGGCTGCGCGCTTGATCTTGGTTCTGGTGACGTCGTCGTCGTAACTGGCGTTCGCGTAGAGGTCGTAGGCGCCCAGAAAGAGCTTCCAGGTTCCCGCGGTGCCGTTGCCGTCCTTGAAGGCGACAGCGGGGTCGATGGTGAAGACCGTCTTGCAGCTGTAGCTGTAGCCGCCCTCGACCGGCGTCTCCGTGCAGGTGGGGTAGTCGTCCGACTCCAGACCGCCGGTGATGGTGTCCGTGCTCGAACTGTCGGTGCCCTGCCACAGGAACGCCTGGGTGATGGCTACGCCTTCCACGTCGAAGGCGGTGAACGTGACGGGGACGGCCTTCTTGCCGGTGACGCCGAGAACGATGTCCTTGCCGGCGTTGACGACCCCGTCCGTGAAGGTGGTACCACCCAGCGCGTCCTGCGGCCGGACGTTCTGCGAGGCGTAGGGCAGGAGATCCGTCGCCGCCCCGGGATGCTCCACCGCCTGGGCGGCACCCGGAACAACGAGCGCCGAGAGTACGACGGCGCCGGAAAGGACGGTGGCAGCAGCGCGTATGCGCATGTGATTCCCCAAGGTGAGGTCGGGTGGCCCTGCCGAACTGTCTTGAGGGCAAGGCCTGTTGACGTGGTGGCGAAGAGGCCGGTGCGCGCCCGGCTCCCCGCGGAGGAGGTTCAGGGTGTGTTCAGGGTGTGGGAGAGCGCAGGACGTCGCCGATGTCGAAGCTTCTGTCGGGCGTCGGGTAAAGGTCTGTCGGGTAAAGGTCCGTCGGGTAGAGGTCCGTCGGCTGGGAGCCCGGTGTGGGCACATCGGCCGGGTCGGCGGTGGGCTTGCCGTCCGGGCCGCACACCTGCGGTGCCGAGGGCTCGGACAGTTCGTAGTCGGCGACCCGCTGCGACCGGAAGTCCACCGTGGCGCTGTCCCAGCGGCTCTTGTCGCCGCCGACCTCGACCTCGACCTCCTCGGGCAGTTCTCTGCTCGTCAGCGGCTTGCCCAGGGTGATCGAGAGGAGGGCGCCCTCGCAGGGACTGCGGTCCGTCGCGTAGAGGGACGCAGGCAGGGCGATCTTCCGCTCGACGCTCGCGTCCGCATGGAGTTCGACGCGCTTCACCCGCCGGATGTCGAAGTAGTAGGCGGGCCGTGTCCCGTCCGAGAGGCGCTTCCTGTCGGCGCCGTTCGCGACTCCGTACACCAGCTTCCAGAACTCGACCTGCACGGTGATCTTCCGGCAGAGGGGCCCGTTGTACCCGGGCAGGCTGCCAACCCTCACCTCGCTGTCCCCGAAGTTCTCCTTGGGCGTGTCGACGACGAGCCGAACCCAGTCCCTGGATTCCTCGACCGTCCACCCCTTGTTGTCGTGGCAACCGGACGCCCCGGTCGGATACGGAGGGGTGAGAGACGGGGTCGGCGAAGGGCTCGGCGACTCGGACACCCCCGTCGCGCTCTCGGACGCATCACCGGCACGAGAGGTGCCGTGGGCGCTCGAACAGCCCCCGGCGAACAGGACGACCACGGCGAGGGCCGCGACGGCAGCCACGACGGAGTCGTTCCGACCGGGTGTGCGCCTCGGTACGTACCTCATCGGTCGAACCAGTTCCTGGCTTCCGCGCTGCTGAAGCCCCGCAGCACGGCGAGAGCGAAGACGATGCTCGGGAGACCCGAGACGCCGGCTCCCTGGAACAGGCCCAGCACACCGGTCAGCAGGCTCAGCGCCTCGATGACGATGACTGTGACCCGTATCCCGTTCGACCGCTTGCCCGCGAAGACGCCGCACAGCAGAAGCACCCCGGCGATCAGCAGCGACAGCACCGCCAGGAACCGGAGCAGCCCGGCCCCCTCGTCCTGACCGTGATCCGCCGCGTCATTCACCAAGGCCAGCAACAGGAACCCCGCCGCCAGGTTCAGCACGGCCTGCACCCACACCCCCACCAACGCCGGCCTGACACTCTTCGGCATCTGCGCTCTCACGCTCGGTGTCGTCATGCATGCAAGAAAACGGCACACGCATCAGGGACACGTCTGTAGGAGTACGTATTGCGTGTACGTATGTGGCGCCATCGCCGCCCGGCCGCCACGCTCTCCTCCGCCGTCACTTAGAGGCGCGCGGAAGCACACTGTCCGGTCTGGCGTCTCGGTGACGTGGTCCGTGAGCGAGACCAGGATGCGAGCGCCGGGCCAACCTCGCCGACCACACGATCGCCGGGCCCTGGACGCGGCTGGGCGCCGACATGCCCGTCCAGTATTCGACTGCAGCGTCGGGTAGAGCCACCGTTGACTGTGAGTCCTTTGGGGATCTTGGCAAAAGGATCACGGCCTGGCGGTCCGGGTCGAACACGAACAACGACCGCACTTACGTGCCCCCTGTCGAGCCTTCCCAACAGTGTTGGTTGTTCTGCTTCGACCACACCGAAGTTGTGGAACAGGTCGGCCGGGAAACCCTTTCCGTGCTGTCAGTGGCCTCTGTTAGCTTCAGGCGCTCGTGTGATCCACGAGCGTCAAGCATTCACAGGGGAGGGCCACTTGACCAGGTTCACGAGGACAGGCAGACGCAGACGGACGGTGGTGGGGAGCTGTGCGGCGGCACTGCTGGCCACGGCTGCCGGGACGGCGTACGCGGTGGGCAACCTGCCGCCGAATCAGCCGCTTGTCCAAGACCTCCAGTCGGGAGGCAAGGCGTGCGCGACCGGTGACGACACGCCATACGTTTCGGCGCCGCCCAGGCTCAGTGCGGTGCTGTACGACCCGGAGGAGGACAACCAGCCCTCCGAATCCAGCCCGCTCAGTGGCGAGTTCGAAGCCTGGTGGACGGACGCGGCCGGAGTGAAACAGCAGCGTACCTACACCACCATCATTCTTTCCTCGGGGTCGCGCCAGGACTGGACGATGCCGAACGACATCCCGGCGAACACCGTCGTCTCCTGGCATGTCCGCGCGAACGACGGCAAGGCGACCTCCGCGTGGAGCGACGAGGGCGACGGCTCGGTCTGCTCGTTCGTGTACGACGACGTGAGCCCGGAGAAGGCGACGATCACCTCTCCCGAATACCCCAACCCGGAGGACGTGTTCTGGGTGGACGGAGTGGGCGTCTACGGCCACTTCACCATGGACTCGCCTTCTGACGACGTGGTGTCGTACAGGTACGGCTTCGGGGGCGGCCCTTACGGCACCGTCTCCGCGGAGCGGCCGGGCGCGGCCGTGACCATTCCGTACCTGCCGCTCTCCGCGGGACGCAAGTCGCTGACGGTCCACGCGATCGACCGGTCGGGCCGAAGCAGCGGGGAGTCGCGTTACGACTTCAACGTGAAGGCCGGCCGTGCCCCCGTCACCCGCTGGAAGCTGGACGACCCGGCGGACTCCACCTCGGCCGCCGCCGAGACCGGCACCGCCGCCCGTGCCGGGACCGGCGTGAACTTCGGCGGCCCGGCGCCCACAGGCACCGCGGCCACCACCACGGTCGGCCTCGACGGCAGCGGCGACGGCTTTCTCACCCCGGACGCCCCGGCGACCGACATCCGTAAGACCTTCGCGGTGAGCGCGTGGGTACGGCCCGCCGAAACCGACCGGAGCATGACCGTCGTCAGCCAGGATGCCGACGGGGCGCCCGGCTTCGACCTCGGGCTGCGCCGCCAGGACTCCGGGGCCGCCTGGTCGTTCGCGATCGGCGGCGCACAGGTGTCCGGCGGCGCCCCCGAGACCGGCGAGTGGGCCCATCTGCTGGGGCTGTACGACGCCGAGACCGGAAAGGCGCGGCTGTACGTCAACGGCCACGAGGCCGGCACCGCGGCCGACGCGACTCCCGCCGAGGCGGCCGGCGCTTTCCAGATCGGGCGCGCCCTCGGTGCTGCCGGCTATGGGCACCAGTGGCACGGGGACATCGGCGACGTACAGGTTCACGACCGGGTCGTGGTGCCGGACGAGGTAGCCGAACTGGCCTACCGCAAGCCGAAGTCGCTCGGCCACTGGTCGCTGGAGAACGCGACGGACGGTGTGAGCCCCGAGCAGTCGGACGGCGCGCCGCTGCGGCTCGGCGCGGGGGCTTCGATCTACCGGGGCTCCGACAGTTCCTGTATCCCGGACATCGACCCGGACTGCACCTACGTGCCGCCGCCACTCGTCGGTGACGGGCATCTGCTGCTGGACGGCGAGAGCGGGTACGCCGCTGCCGACGGGCCCGTCGTGGACACCGGGGACAGTTTCACTCTCGGCGTCGTCGTACGCCTCGCGGACTCCGAGCCCGCCCACCCGATGACCGTGCTCTCGCAGGCGGGCGAGCACACCGACGCCTTCAAGGTGCGCTACGAGCCGTCCACGCACACCTGGCAACTGGTGATGCCGGAGAAGGACGAGGCCGGAGCCCCCGAGAAGGTGGTGTCCCAGATCGTGGGCGCGGACGGAGGCGAGGGCCAAGGCCAGCGCCTCACCGTGGTCTACGACGACGCCACCGACACGATCAAGCTCTACCTCAACGGTTACACCAACGCCCAGGCGACCGCGAGCCTCCCCAACGGCTGGCGCAGCACCGGTGCCCTCCAGATCGGCCGGGCCAGGTCCGATGACGGCTGGGGCGAGTACCTGCATGGTGCCGTGGACGAGGTACAGGCCTACTCCGGCGCGCTGAGGGACAGTGACGTCTCCGGTCTGGGGTGGGGTACGGATCCTTGTCTGTGCTGATCCCTGATCCTTGACCTCCCCAACGGCCCGCCCGGACCCAGGTCTTGGTGGGCCGGCCCGCTCCGGCCGACCGCCGGTACCTGAGAATGTGTCCGTCCCCGCCTCCTGACACCCGCCCGCCGCATCCGACACGAACAAGCCGACTCAGGTAGCGGGCGGCCGAGAACCTGCGGCGCATCTTGGGGTTCAGCCCGGAGGACGGAACCTTCGCCAAGCAAAGTCCCTGACCAACGCAGTGATGCTCCACCCCTTGTCTCGGGGTGGAGCATCATCCCCGGCATCAGGACACGAGCTCGCCCACCGAACTGCGCATGAACCTGGGCCACAGCGCGCCGATCGGGTCAGCCGAGGACGTAGGTCTCGTCACCGAAGTCAGCGACGATCTTCAACTTGCCGCCGAGCGCCCTGACGTAGGCAGCGAGGGTGTCGACCTCGCTGCGCTCCAACTGACCCTTCTCGATGCGGGAGACGCGGGCCTGGGCGACACCCATGGCTTCGGCAACCTGGACCTGCGTGGTGTGCTGCCGCTTCCGCAACTCGGCGAGGTCGGCGGAGCCGGCACACGAAAGGAAGCGCCTGATGGCCGATGCGCAGCCCGTTCTCCACGCCGGCGGTATGACCCACAGCGACGCTCCGACGGCTCACCTTCCTCTTCACGCACCGTTGTGTACATCCGGTCAGTGACCGGATGCTGGGGTTCTCAGGGCGGTGTCGGCCGGGTGAGTCCAGCGTTCGCGCCGCTGCGGCGACATCGTCCAGGCCATCGACGACCTCGACGCCGACGTCGTTGTAGCGCGCGGCTAGGAACCCGCCAGTACCACCCGCTGGTCCGGTCCCGCGTAGTGCGAGGGGCCGGATCAGCGGGTTGTGGGTGAGCTGTTCGGTGACATGAGCGGTCCAGCCGGTGGTGCGGCTCATCACGCAGATTCGGCGTCAAGGCGGGGATGTCGACGCCCATCAGGTGGTGGGCGAGGCCCGGGTGGTCCAGGTTCGGGTGGATGCTGTTGCGGGTGGACATCGCGTGCCGCAGGGCCACGTACCGGACCACCACTTGCCCAGGGCGGCGTCCTGCATGATCGTACGTGCCCTATCCGCCAGAGGCAGGAGGCACGGTCACGTGACCAGCCGCGTCACTCTCATTTCGCCCGCCATGAGCCCGTCACTGCGTCAGGCCCGCTTTGACGACGGTATGACCTCGCTCGACGACGACGGCACCGCGCAGGCCCGCGCGGCGTCCGCGGTCCTGCGCCCGGCCGTGCGCGTCGTCACCTCGCCCAGCGTGCGCTGCCGGGAGACCGCTGCGGCACTCGGGCTGGCTGCGGGTGAGTCGCCGGCCGAACTCGCGGGACTGCATGTGGGCCGCTGGCAGGGGCTGACCCTCGACCAGGTCAGCAGGTCCGAGCCGGAGGCGGTCGCGCTGTGGCTCGGCGACCCGGACTCCGCGCCCCACGGCGGGGAATCGGTGCGGGACCTGTGCTCACGGATCAGGCGGTGGTTGGACACCGCGTCGCACACGGACGGCCACACGCTCGCCGTGGTGGAGCCGGACGTCGTACGGGCCATGGTGGTGCATGTGCTGGGGGCGCCCGCGGGGGCCTTCTGGCGCGCGGACGTTGCGCCACTGACGGCGACCGAGATCACGGGGCGGGCCGGACGCTGGAACCTGCGGATGGGGCACGCGCTTCAGGTCGCCTGATCCCGGCACGCGCTTCAGATCGCCTGATCCCGGTGACGGCGCAGCAGAGCCGCGATCGCGCACCGCAGGCAACCGGTGTCGGCGTTCCTCTCCGCAGCGGCGCTGTGGCACGACGACGAGCAGGTGGGCGGTGCCGTCCCGGCCGGCACGTCGCGGCCGTCCTCCGCGGCTCCGACCAGCGTCTCCAGTTCTCGCAGCAGTCGTTCCGTCCGTTTCGCCTGCTGGGCGAGCGCCCGGACCCGGGCGCTCTGGCCACCGATCCGGCGGCGGCCGGCGACCAGTTGCCCGAACTCCTCGACGGGCGGGGCGACGGCCTCGCGACCGCCGAGGGTGATGTGGCGGGGCTGGGGGCCTCTGGCCACGTGAGTCCTCCGCTGCTCGCCCTGGCCGTCCGCGGCTGTTCGGTCAGCTCGGCCGGCCGGGTCTGCTCGATGTGCCATGTCGTCGTCGGAGTCGGGTGTCCGAGGAACGCGAAGGGCCCGCGGATGGTTCCGTGGGCCCTCTCGCGTGTGGTGGGTCATGTCAGTTGGGCGCGGCGACCGGCCGTCGGCCCGTGGCGGCAGCCGACACGGGCTTGGGGTTGAGCAGCCGTTCGGCCAACTCACCGAAGAGCAGGCCGAATCCGGTCCACAACGTGAGCTGGATGGCCAGCGCAGAGAGCCGGAAGCGCCACAACACGGTGGCCGGGAAGTCCTTCGGCACCTCGTTGATCACGGGCAGGAACTCGTACGCGAGCCCGATCACCAGGACGAAGGCGGCCACCGCGATCACGGTCGCCCACCAGGCTCCCAGGCTCGGCGCGAGGCGCTTGCCCACAATCGTTGCGGCGAGCGCCAGGAGGACGCTGAGCAGCATCATCAGGAAGTACAGGGTGGTCCGCTTGCCGATGGTGTCGGGGTCGCCGACAGCGGGCGGGTTGGCCGGGTACTTCAAAAACGGAACGACGTAGACCGCCAGCAGCGCGCTGCCGGACAGCAGCAGTGCGGTCGCCCGCGGGCTGAAGCGACCGACGCGGCCGAGCGCGAAGCAGTAGGCCAGAGCGACGATGCCGCCGAACGCGACGCCGTAGACGAGGACACCGGTGGCGAGACCGGCGGTGGACTGCAGGGAGCGGGAGACGATCTCCATCTCGTGCTCGTGGGAGTGGGCATCCTCGAAGGCGATCGCCTTGTCGACGTTCGGTTCACCGAGGAAGTAAGCGACGACGAGGGCGAGCACGCCGGCAGCGAGACCGGCGAGCATGCCCCGCACGAGAAGGTTCCGTACGGTTGCGGAGTTCATGAGGGTCGGTGTCCCTTGCGTCAGTGGCAGGGGAAGCCGAGCAGGTGACGGGCGTCGTGGACCCACTCGTGGACATCCGAGCCGGAAACGACGGAGGTGGCGCCCTGCTCGGCGCCGACGAAGTAGAGCAGGACCAGCATCAGGATGCCGAAGAAGACCGCCCACGGGACGATCGCGCCGATCGGCAGCTTGGCGGGGAGAACGGGGGTGGTGGCGGTCGGCTGGGCGACATGCTGAGCCATGGCAGGGCCTCCTCTGGGAGTTCGCGTCCCATCTCGGTGGTGCATTGGACGACGGCTACGGGTCTGACTCGCCGCCACCTCCTGCGAGGCGAGGGCACACAGTGGCGCGACCGTTCCGGATTCCCACCGGCTTCCGTCTTGCCGTCATCGATATCGGACCGACGGTACCGCGTGTCGGGAACATGGCCAACACCGCCCGACCTGGCGTGATCTTTTCCGTGGACCGTCGCTTGCCCATCGGCGACCCGAAATCCCCAGTGGTGTCCGCGGGTTGTCGAGCAGACCCGGGTGGACGGTGCACTTCGTGAACCGCGACCTGTCCCCGCCCACGACCACGCGTTCCTTCCTGGACGTACAGCCTGATGACTTGATGTCGTGGCTGGATGAGGCAGGTCTGCCCGACGGCCTGCCGTTCCTTCTCCCGCCGCGGTTCGAGTACGACGTCGAGCTCAACTCGTACTTCCTCCAGGCGAATCCGACGGCGCCGTGGAACAGCGACGCCAACCGTGATGACACCGCGCCGCCATACAGCACGACGGTGGCCGTGCCGGCCGCGAAGGGCGGGCTGACGATCGGTATCAGGGCGGTGACGTGCAGGATCTTCTGCCCCGGCACATCGAGCCTGGCCTGGACGAACGCGAACAGGAAGCCCAGCGCCGTTCCGCACAGGCCGACGAGAGCGCCGAGCACCAGGGTGTTGCGCAGGATGGCGAGGTCGGCCCACGAGGTGAAGAACCCCGCTCGGCGGGGGAGCGCGTCGGGCGCGAAGACGCTGGCGAGCACCGCGACCAGCGGTGCGACCGCGCCGATTCCTTCCCTCGCGGGACCGTCGGAGGAGCCGACCCGTACGACGACCGGCCAGTACCGACGCGCCCGCACCGAGTTGCCCGGGCTGTCGGCTCGCTTTGCCGGATCTATTGACTTGCTCTCCCTTCCGTCATTACCGTCTGGCAGAATTTCGAACGACGTTCGACATATCGAACGGCAAATACCTCGCATGAGTGCCCAATGGAGGACACCTCTATGCGTCATCGACCCAGACCCAGCACCCGCCTGGTGGCCGCCCTGTGCGGCTCGACGCTGTCCATGGCCCTGTTGACCGGCGGACCCGGGGCGACCCCCGCCCAGGCGGCCGACGACCCCAACGCGGTCGCGCTCGACAAGGACGCGATCCTCGCCGCCAACCAGCTCGACGAGCCGCAGTGGTACAAGGACAACATCCCTTTCCTCGACACCCCCGACAACGACATCGACGATGTCTACTACTACCGGTGGAGCACCTACAAGCGTGCGCTCCGCTACACCGTGCCGGGTACGGGTTATGTGTCGACCGAGTACGACGTGCCGATCGGCTACGCCGGGAACCCGTACACCGCGCTCCCGGACGCGGCCGGCTACCACCTGCTGGACGGGCGCTGGCTGCGCAACCGGGACTACGCCGGTGACTACCTGGACTTCTGGCTGCGCGGGGCGGGCAACCCGGGCGCCCGCAACTTCAGCGAGTGGATCACGAGCGCCGCGTACCAGCGTTATCTCGTCACGGGGGACGCCGCCCAGATCAAGTCCGCGCTCCCCCACCTCATCGCGCTGTACAAGCGCTGGGACTCGAACTTCAACACCGACGTCACGGTGAACGGCACGCAGTCCACCAGCGACCTGTACCACCAGACCCCGCTGTCCGACGCCACGGAGTACACCGAGACGTCGATGCACAGCAGCGACTGGTTCGGCGGCGGCCGCGGCTACCGGCCCACGATCAACGCGTACATGTTCAGTGCCGCCCAGGCCATCAGCAAGATCGCCACGCTGAACGGCGACACGGCGACCGCGAACGATTACGACGCCAAGGCCGCGCAGCTCAAGTCGGCCGTGCAGAACTCGCTGTGGGACCCGCAGCGCAACTTCTTCATGCAGGTCTACAACACGGACACCACCAACGGCACCCTGAAGCAGACCAGGACGACCTGGCGGGAGCTGATGGGCTACGCCCCGTGGGCGTTCAACCTGCCCGACGCGCAGTACTCGTCGGCGTGGAAGTACCTGACCGACTCCAAGCGGTTCAAGGCACCGTTCGGACCCACGACGCTGGAGCGGGTGCACGACTTCGAGGCGGAGCAGGCCACCCGCAACCACGCCAACCTGTTCAGCTCGTCGACCGCCTCCAACGGGCAGTACGTCGGGCAGATCGACTTCGACGACAGCTACGTCACCTTCACCGTGGACGCGCCCGGCGCCGGGACGTACCCGGTGACCGTGCACTACGCCAACGGCACCACCGGCACGTCGACCCACAAGCTCATCGTGAACGACGACACCGCCAACCCGATCACGGTCGGCTACGCGCCCACCGGGGCCTGGCAGAAGTTCTCGGAGTCGCAGGCCGTCACCGTGCAGGTCCCCCTGAAGGCCGGCGCCAACACGCTGAAGTTCGCCAAGGGCACCAGCTTCGCCGAACTCGACCGGATCACGGCGAACCCGTACTTCGACTACCAGGCGATCCCCGCCACGCAGCAGCGTGACGACGCCAACTGCTGCCACTGGAACGGCCCGAGCTGGCCGTACCAGACGAGCCAGGTCCTGACCGGCATGGCGAACCTGCTCCAGGACTACCCGGCGCAGAGCTACGTCACCAAGGCGGACTACCAGACGATGCTGGCGCAGTTCGCCGACCTCCAGCACAAGGACGGCAAGCCCTACATCGCCGAGGCCGCCGACGGCGACACCGGCGCGTGGATCTACGACGGCCTCAACTTCAGCGAGAACTACAACCACTCCAGCTTCAACGACCTGGTGCTCACCGGTCTGCTGGGCATCAAGCCGCAGGCGAACAACACGCTGGTGCTCAAGCCGCTGGTCCCCTCGGGCTGGGACTGGTTCGCGGTGGAGTCCCTTCCCTACCACGGGCACACCTACTCGATCCGCTGGGACCGTGACGGCACGCACTACGGCAAGGGCAGCGGCCTGCAGATCTTCCAGGACGGCCAGCGCATCCAGCAGTCGTCGACGCTCGCCAACACCACCGTGAACGTGGCCGCCCCCGTCACCCCGGCACCGGCCGCCCGGCTGATGAACGTGGCGGCCAACCCGCTGACCGCCGAGCAGGACTGGCTCGGCCGGACCATCACCCAGCCTTACCCGAAGGCCTTCGCCTCCTACACCAACACCGTCTCCAACGGTCCGCACTGCCACAGCGGGCAGAGCTGCAAGCCCACCACCTTCGACGCCCCGCTGCGGGCCACCGACGGCTGGATCCGCTACGACAAGATCCCCGACGACCGGTGGACCAACTCCGGCTCGCCGAACGCCACCGACCACCTCGGCGTCGACTTCGGCGCCCCTCGGAAGATCAACGAGGTGAAGTTCTACACCTACGACGACGGCGCGAACATCCGCGTCCCGGCGAGCTACACCGTCCAGTACCTCAGCAACGGCTCGTGGGTGAACATCCCGAACCAGACCAAGAGCCCCGCCACCCCGGTCGCCGACAACGCCAACGAGGTGACCTTCCCGACGATCACGACCTCCCAGTTCCGGGTCGTCTTCACCCCCCAGGCCGGCAAGTTCGTCGGCGTCACCGAGCTGGAGTCCTGGTACCCGGAGACACCGGCCGTGAAGATCGTCAACAAGAACAGCAACCTGGAGCTCGGCATCTCCGGCTCCTCGATCGCCGCGGGAGGCGCCGCCCAGCAGCAGACGGCCGACGCCACGGCCAACCACCAGTGGAAGATCGTTCCCGCCGAGAACGGCTACTACAAGATATTCAACGCCAACAGCGGGCAGGTGCTCGGCATCAAGGACGCCTCCAAGACGGCCGGCGCCACCGCACTGCAGTGGGGTGACACGCTCACCGCCGACCACCTCTGGTCCGTGGTGGACGCGGGCGGCGGCTACTGCAAGATCATCAACAAGAACAGCGGCATGGCCCTGGGCATCCAGGACATGTCCACCACGTCCGGGGCCCAGGCCCTGCAGTGGGACGACAACGGCACCGCCGACCACCTGTGGCGCATCGCCGCAGCCGACGGCTCCACACCGTTCAACTCCTGACCGCCCGTCCGCCGTGGTACGGCCGCCGGCCGGGGTCCGGAATTCCAGGTCCCGGCCGGCGCTGTCGCCATGGGGGCACATCCCGTTGCTTCGGGTCGGGTGCCGAGTCGGCTCTCATCCTCGCGTCCCGAGCGCGCAGGCAGCAGACGGCTCAGAGGAGGCACGGAGTCGATCCCGCCGGCTCGGGCCACTGGGTGCCGGGACAGAGGCCGACAGCACCTTGATCACCCGCCCCGCCACAGGTCGGAGTCGCCTACACGCCCCCCTCACGGCGCGGGACCCACGAGAAACCGAACACGCGAGCAGCGGAGCCGCAGTAGCCCTCAGGCCGGCCGCCCCGGCCGGTCGGCCGCGCTCCCGAACCGATGGGCAAGGCAGTCACAGCCAGGAGTGAGACAGCGACCAGGACCGCGCGACACTTCGAAACCAGGGCCTCTTGCTTCTCGCTGGATTCGACAACCGCGAGCTACCAAAAGGCCCTTCTTCCGTGCACCCGCACCGGCCGACTCACCCGGACCAGGCGCTCGCGCCCACCGCGGTGGCGGACGACCGGGTGAGGATCTCGCTCGCCTGGTCGATCACTGCCCGCGAGGCGTCGTTGAGGCAGGCGTAGCCGCCCCGTGTCTCTCCCCGGTCGTCGGCCCGCGGCCGGACGGCGACCAGTTGCCGGTTCCCTCCCGCCCGTTCGCACCAGTCGTCGACCGGGTACACCTGACGCACCGTCACGCGCGCGTCGGTGTCATCGCTCCGGACGTAGAACACCAGCACCGCGCCCGCGCTGAGAGGGGTCAACGGGGACCGGGAAACCGGACTGAACGAAACGATGGCACGGGCCCCTGAACGGGCGTCCGCCGGCAGGGCGACCTGCCACCCCCGACTCGGCTCCCGGGTCAGATCGGCCCGCGGGATGTCGGTGAACCCGGGCGGCGCCCAGGATGCCGGCGGTGCTGCCGCGGTTTGCTCCACAGGCGGGGAGGAGGGCCAGGTCTGCACCACCACGCCGACCGCCGCGACGACGACTGCGGCGGTGGCGCCCGCCAGCCGGATACGACGACGGCGCCGGTACGCCGTCACCCGCTGCCGGATCTCCTGGACCCGCCGGGGATTCGAGCCCGCCGGAGTGGCCCGGGCCAGCATCAGACGCAGCAGTTCCTCTTGCGGCCCCTGTGCCGTCTCTTCTTCCGGACGCGTCACGGCTGTTCACCGACTTCCAGGAGATGTGACGGCGTGAGCTGGTGGCGCAGGAGCCGAAGTGCTTTGACGGCCTGGCTCTTGACCGTGCCGGGACGGCAGCCCAGCACCTGGGCGGTCTCCTCCACACTCAGGTCCTCGAAGTAGCGCAGCACCACCACCGCCCGCTGCCGTGGCGGCAGTTGACGGATCACGGAGGCCAGCGACTGCTCCAGATCGATGTCGGCGAAGACGTCGCGGGCCGGGGAGACCTCCGGGAGGTCCCGCGTGGGTGTCTCGCCCCGCCAGCGCCGTCGCCACCAGGTCGCGTAGGTGTTGACCAGCGCCCGGCGCGTGTACGCCTCCGGGTTGTCCCCCGCAATGCGCGACCACTTGGGCCACACCCGGGCCAGAACCGTCTGCAAAAGATCCTCCGCCGCGTGCGCGTCGCCCGTCAGGAGCCATGCGGCCCGGTACAAGCGGTCCCCGCGGGTGGCGACGAAGTCCTCGAATCCCGGCTCGCCGTCCGCCGCCGACTGGTTCACTCCGTCGCGCCCCTGCCCTCGTCGTCCCTCCCGTACCCCGTCAACCACACGGCGTGGCCGAACGGTTGCCTGCTCGGGCGCAGTGAACTGTCCGGTCGCCATCAACCCAGCGCCGCCGTGAGGGCCTTGGATCCGCCGACAGCCGCTGCCCGCAGGGAGGTGCGGGCCAGGTCGAGGGTGATCGTCGGCCGGTCGGCGGCCCGCTGGGCGAAGCCGCGGTCGGTCCCCGCGATGATCAGGGCGAGTCGGTGTCCTGCCGGGACGACGTGGTCGGTGGCCGCGAGGTCGAGGGTCAGAGTGCAGGGCTTGCCGGGCGCCAACGCCGCGACCTTGTGGGCGTCGGCACAGGTTCCCAGGGCGGCCCAGCCCCGGCTGAAGACGGTGGAGGTGACGTGCGTGGTGTCGGCCTCCGTCTGCTTGTAGCAGGCGCTGTCCGCGGTGGTGCTCGCGCCCCAGCAGGTCCGGCCGACGAGCGTGGTGATGCCCAGGCCACCGGAGCCGTACTGCCGGATGGTCGCCGGTCCGATGTCGACGAGGACTGCCGACAGGACGGCGGTGGGCGTCGTCGGGGTGGCGGTGACGGTCAGCTCGGGTGAACCCGTCAGGTGCAGGGCCTTGCCGAGCGGCTGGGTGAGGAAGCCGGACTTGTCCGGGGTCGAGGTGGCGGCCTGCTCGGCCCAGTCGAGTTCGCTGTGGCCCTGGTCGTCGGTGAAGGTCGCGGTCCCCGTGCCGGGTGACGTGCCGAGGGTGCCCACGCCTTCTTTCGCGCCCCTGCCGGGGTTCAGCGTCACGGACGCGGCTGCCCTGGGTGGCCAGACGGTGTCCGTGGTCCAGTGGTCGGGGGTGCGCTCCACGTCAGCCATCGGCGCGCGGTCGATTCCGTTGTCGTAGCCGAGGAGTTCGTGGTCGAACCAGCGGTGCAGCGTGTCCACCCACTGCGCGCGACGGTAGTCGAAGGGGTCGACGTGCCCGGTCTGGCTGAGCCAGATCTTCCGGTGCACCCCGGCCTTGGCGAGGGCGTCCCACCACCGGCCGAACTCCTTGGGACGAACGGCGAGGTCCTGCAGACCGTGCACGACGAAGACGCTCGCCCCGACCTTGTCCGCGGCGGCCACGTAGTCCCGTTCGCTCCAGATCGGCGACCAGTCACCGGACCGGGCCGCCTGGTCGCCCAGCGGCTTGTTCACGGCGGCGCAGCGGGCGCCGGTGGCGTCGGTCTCGACCGTGCGGATCAGCGTGCTGGGGGTCGGGGCGCTGCCGACCAGTTGGACCCCCTGGGAGAAGTAGGCGTCGTACCAGGAGGAGATGGAGCTGATCGGGACGATCGTCTTCAGCCCGCGTACACCGGTGGCGGCGACGCCGTTGGCGACGGAGCCGTCCCAGCTCTTGCCGATCATGCCGGTGGCGCCATTGGTCCAGGACGCGGTGGCACGCTGGGATCCGGTACGGGTGGTGTAGGCGTGGGCACGTCCGTTCAGCCAGTCGATGACGACCTTGGCGGACTGCACGTCGATACGTCCACCAGCGTCGGTACAGCCGTCGGAGCGGCCGGTGCCGGGGAGGTCGACGGCGACGAAGGCATAGCCGCGGGGCACGAAGTAGTTGTCGTAGAACAGCGGCATCCGGATCAAACGGCCCTTGGCGTCGTACGTCTTCTTCTGGTTCTCGTTTCCGCGGCCGCAGCACGAGTAGTAGGGGCTGGCCTCCATGACGACCGGGATCTTGCGGCCTTTCGCCGCGGGTTCGCCCGGACGCACGATGTCGACGGCGACCCGGTCCTCCTTCCCGTCGCCGTCCGAGTCGAGTCCGGTGCCGACCCAGACGCTCTCCCGCACGGCCTTCCGGTACGAGTACACCGCTTTGCTCTCCCCGGACAGGCCCGGCTCGCCCGTCCCGGACCCGTCCGGCCCGCTCACCGCCGGAGAGGCCGACCCGCCCGTCTCCGCCGTCGACGGGCCTCCCAGGAAATGGACGCCGGCCAGCAGCACGGCGGCCACCGTGGCTGCGATCACCGCCACGGTCAGCGGCGCGCGCGGCCCGCGTCGGCGAGGTGACGCATCAGATCGGTGGGAACGCATGGACGCAGCCTTCGGTCGCTCGGCATTCGGACACAGGGCAGACGACTCCGCACGATCGCGGGGCCACCGCCTCCATGCCGTCAACAACCTGGGTACCGTTGGAGGTTGCCCTGTTCCGGAAACGTCTGCCGGCCACCCCTGCTCCAGCCGCGTGCGGTACGGCCGGCCTCGGCCCCGTCACCCGCGCGACCGTGCGCGGCAGCGGCGGGCTCGCCGCACTCGCCGCTGTCAGGCCCGCGAAGCCGAACGCCGGGCAGGCGGCGAGAAGCGGCAACGCCGCCTCCCCCGCAGAAGACGGGGAGAAGGTGCCGAAAGCCGAGACACATGCGGGGAAAACGAGGAGCAGCCCCAATTGAGTGATCACCCGCCGGCCGGAGTGCATGCGGCGGTGCAGGGTGACATGTCGCGTCAGACGGCTTCGCCGACGAGGAGGCCCAGCAGGACGATGTCGAGCGCGCCTGCAAGGCGCTGGTGGAGGTCGAAAGGGGCTGGTTCCTCTCGGATCCAGCGCAGGATTGCCGTGAAGTAGCAGGCGGCCAGCAGTTGTCCGGCCTGGTCGCAGTCGACGTCCGCCCTGATCTCCCCGCGCTGCTGCCCCTGTTCGACGATCCTGGCGAGTTCGATCTCCAGAGACGGGTCCTGGAGGAGGCGGCCGTACCGCGCGGAGGCGTCCATCAGGACGGTGGTCTCGGCGCGGGAGGCGACGTTGAGGTCGGCCATCTCCGTCAGGTAGCGGCGCAGCCGGTCGCCGACCGGCAGGTCCTCGGCGTGCTGGGAGCCGAGGATCTCGTTGACGCGGACGCGGCGGCGGGCTCCCCATTCCTCGAGGAATCCGACCTTCTGTGAGAAGTGGTTGAAGACGGTGGCCCGGGCGACGTCGGCGCTTTCGGCGATCTGGTCCATGGTCGTCGCCTCGTACCCCTGAGCGACGAACAAGTGCAGCGCCGTGGCGTAGAGCAGGTCGCGCACCTGCTGTCGCTTGCGTTCCCGGCGTCCGGCGGGCGGTGCTGCGGGCGTGGGCACCAATTCGCCTCCTGCCTCCGGGGTCTTCATGGCCGTCAGTACAGCACACGGCCGCAGGGGTATTGACGCCACCCCACCTCCTTCTTAGATTAGCGGCCATTGATGGACCTCAGTCCAGCAATGTACTCAAGTCTCGCCATCTGGCGCGGGGCAAGAACAGGAGGCAACGTGGCTTCCGTGGCATCCCGGACAGGCTGTGTCGAGCTCGGACATGGCTGTCACGCCTGGATCGCGGGCGAGTCCGGATGGGGCATGAGCAACGCCGGGCTGATCACCGGCCGGGGCGAGTCACTGCTCGTCGACACCCTCTACGACCTGCGGCTGACCAAGAACATGCTCGACGCGCTGACGCCGCTGACCGCGACCGCGCCTATCGCCACCGTGGTCAACACCCATGGCAACGGCGACCACTGGTTCGGCAACCAGCTCGTGGCCCACGCCGAGATCATCGCGGCCCGCGGGTCCGTGGTGGACATGCGCCAGGTGGGTCCGGCCGAGATGCTGGCGCTGACCGGCATGGACAGCCCTGCCGGACACTTCGCGCGACGGATCTTCGGCCGCTTCGACTACGCCGGCATCGAACCCGCACTCCCGAACCGGATCTTCGACGGCGAGACGATCCTGGACATCGGCGGCACCGAGGTCCGCCTCATCGACGTGGGCCCCGCGCACAGCGCCGGGGACACGATCGTGCACGTGCCGCAGGCCCGGACCGTCTACACCGGCGACATCGTCTTCGCCGGGGCGGCGCCGGTCGTCTGGCACGGCCCCTTCACCCGCTGGCTCGCCGCCTGCGATCTGCTGCTGGGCCTCGACGCGGACATCGTCGTGCCCGGCCACGGCCCCGTCACCACCAAGCAGGCGGTCCGTGAGATCCGCGACTACCTCGAATACGTCCATGAGCAGGCCACCGCCCGCTTCAGCGCCGGAATGCCGGCCCTGGACGCGGCCCTCGACATCACCCTCGGCCGCTTCGCCGACCTGCACGAGAGCGAACGCCTCGCCGTCAACGTGCACACCGTCTACCGGGAGCTCGACCCCACCCTGCCCCCACTCGACGGCCCCGGGCTGTTCGGCTGCATGGCCGAGCTCTGCCCACGCGTCTGACGACGCCCCCGCCTGCCCTGACAAGGCCCCACCCTCCATCGACGGCGCACCGCCCCTCCCGATGCGCGCAGCTCCCCGCCGTCCCCCGGGCCGTACGTCCCGCCAACCCTCCAAGGAGGAGACATGGTCTCGACCCCTGCCTACGACCCACCCGCCGCCCCGTCGTCCGATGCCGCACCGGCCGTTGCAGCACGCCACACCGGCACGATCATCGCCGCCTGTCTGGCCGTCTGCCTGGCCCAGATCGGACTGGTCCTGCCCGCCGCGATCAACGGCGTCATGCAGCGCACCCTCCACGCGTCCGGCGGAGAACTGACCTGGATCAGTGACGCCTTCCTGGTGCCCGCCGCCGTCCTCGCGCTGACCTTCGGCGTCGTGGGCGACCTGTACGGCCGTAAGAAACTGGTGGTCTGCGCGGCGCTGCTGTCCGCCGTCGGCTATCTGGTGTCAGCCACCTCCGACTCGGCAGCCCAGCTGATCACCGGTCAGGCGATCTCCGGCATCGGGGCCGCCGCGCTCTTCCCCGCCTCCTTGTCCATGATCACCTCGATCACGACCACCCCGGCCTCGCGAGCCAAGGGGCTGGCCTCCTGGACCACGGCCCTGTCGCTCGGCGCCTTTCTCGCCCCGCTGATGTCCGGCGGGATCGTCGAACACGTCTCCTTCCAGTGGGCGTTCGGCGTGACCGGCGTGCTCGCCGTGATCACCGCGGTGGGTGCCTGGCTGCTGGCCGCCGAGTCCAGCGCCCCCGAGGGCCGCTCGCTCGACCGGCCGGGCCAGATCGCCATCGCCGTGGCCATGCTCGCCCTGCTGTACGGCATCATCCAGGGCCCCTCCGACGGCTGGAGCTCGGCGCCCGTCGTCGCGTCCTTCGTCGCCTTCGCCGTGTTCATCGTCGCGTTCGTGCTGGTGGAGAGCCGCAGCGCGGCCCCGATGCTGCGCCTGGAGCTGTTCCGCATCCCGGCCTTCGCCGCGTCGGCCGCGATGGCGGTGATCGGCATGTTCGGCTTCCTCGGAGGCGCGTACGACCTGAGCATCCGCCTCGGCGTCATCCAGCACCAGAGCCCCTTCCGGACCGCGGTGCCCTTCCTGGTCATCCAGGGAGTCACCCCGCTCATCTGGCCGCTGCTGGTCCGCCTGCTGCACCGCGTCGGCCCCGGCCCCATGCTCGTGACCGGGTTCGTCTCGCTGGCCGGCGCCCAACTGTGGCTGCGCGCGGTGCCGATCCACGAAAGCGGCCTGATCCCCCTGCTCGGGCCGCTGGTGCTCAACGGTGTCGGCTTCGGTCTGGTCGTCGCCGCCATCACCGCCGCTGCCGTCAACGTCGTACCGCCCACCCTGACCGGCATGGCCAGCGCCACCACCAGCCTGGTCCGCGACCTCGGTCAAACCCTCGGCCCGGCGATCGTCGGCGCCGTCGCCCTCGGCATGGCCACAAGTCAGCTCACCGGCAGCCTCGCCGACGCGGGCCTGACCCCCAAGGAGCACGGCATCGCCTCCGCCGTCCTGCACGAGGGCGGCCCGCTCGCCCTGCACAGCGCCGACCTCGGCCCGCTCAGCGCCAAGCTCGCCCCGTACACCACGGACGCCCTCGCAAGCGGCTATAACAACGGACTGATCCTCACCGCTGTCGCCTGTATGGCCGCCGCTGTGATCGCCGCAGTCTTCGTCGGCTTCCGGCCCAGCGGCACGCGGCCGGCCGACGCGGAGGGGAGCACGGCGTGAAGTTCGCGTCCTTCGTCCACGACGGGAAATGGCAGTCGGGACTCGTCGCCGACGGTCAGGTCCACCCGTTCGAATACCCCGTCGAACTGCTGGACCTGATCGTGGAGGGCGAGCAGTCCCTGCGCGGGGCGGGCGAGCGCGCCCTCACCGGCTCCCTGCCGCTGCCCCTGACCGACGTACGGCTGCTGCCGCCGCTGCGACCGCCGACCGTACGCGACTACATGACCTTCGAGAGCCATGTCGCGGGCATCGCCCAGGGGTACGGCGACACCGTCCCCGACGAGTGGTACGAAGCCCCCGCGTTCTATTTCACCAACCCGTACGCGGTGATCGGCGCCCACGACGACGTGCCGGTGCCGCCGGGTTGCGCACGCTTCGACTTCGAACTCGAAGTGGCCGCCGTCATCGGCAAGCCCGGCCGGGACCTGACCCCCGACCATGCGCGCGAGCACATCCTCGGCTACACGATCCTCAACGACTGGTCCGCCCGCGACCTGCAAGGCCGCGAGATGAGGGTCAAACTCGGCCCGGCCAAGGCCAAGGACACGGCAACCACCCTCGGCCCCTGGCTCGTCACCGCCGACGAACTCGAACCCCACCGCAACCCGGAAGGCTTCCTCGACCTCGCCCTGACCGTCCAGGTCAACGGCGAGACCGTCGGCCAGGACCGACTGGCCAACATGGCCTGGACGTTCGAGGAGATGGCGGCGTACGCCTCCCGCGGCACCTGGATCCGCCCCGGCGACGTCCTGGGCTCCGGCACCTGCGGCAACGGCGGCTGCCTGGCCGAACTCTGGGGCCGCAACGGCACCTTCGAACCCCCGCCGCTGGCCCCCGGCGACATCGTCACCATGACGGTCGAGGGCATCGGCACCATCAGCAACACCGTCGTCGAGGGCGTCGCCCCGATCCGTCTGCCATCTGCCCGCCGCAGGGGATGACCCCCCGTACTCGTGGGGGCGAGCCGGAGCGACGGGTCTCTCTCCCCCGCCTGATGCCTCCGCCCCTGAACAACCCGCCTCTGGCCCACCCCGGTGCCCGACACAGTGCCCGGCACCGGGAGAAAGGCATGAACAACGCGGCATGGCGATCGCGGCGGCGATACTGCCGATGTTGCCGCCGCCCCGCTCGATCATTCCCCGGACGAGTCGTGTGCTGAGGACGAAGGTGGCACGCACGTTGGTGTCCCATGACTCCGCGTTCGCTTCGAGGTCCTCGTCGAGGGCCGGCTTGATGCCGGTCCGGTAGCTTGCCCCGTTGTATCCGCGGGCGGGATGACGAGGCGGTGCCCACCGTGGTCGAGGACCGCACCGCGATCACGGTTCGCGTGGGCAACTCCAAAGCACGCGAGCACGTCACGTTGGGGAAACATGCGGCTTCTACTCTGATTGAACCGGTTGGTTCAGTCAGGCTTGGTTCCGCGGGCTTCAGGAGGCGGTGTGCCGGACGTCAGCTCCGCAAGTTTCATCCCCCGCAAAGTCACCGGCCCACAAGAGGCGGCGAAGGTGCTCGCCGCCGAGGGCGCGGCCATTGTGACCGGGCTGGCGGACGAGGAGAAGGCGGTCGCGATGGGCCGCGCAATCATGGGGGACCGGGCCGTGCGTTGCGGCACCCAGTTCGAGGCGACGAAGGAGAGCGCCCGGGTCGAGGGGATGCAGATGAAGGCGCAGCCCGCCGACAGGCGCGGCCGCAAACGCGACGCCAGCGGCTCGGCCGAGGAGCGAATGGTCGCCCACAACGACGGCTTCGCTTTCGGTGACTACGCCCCTGACCATCTGTTCCTGTGGTGCGAGCGGCCCGCGGCCGGCGGCGGCGACTCCTTCCTGATCGACACCACCCGGCTGCTGGACCTGCTGGCCGCCGATCCCGGCACCGCCACGCTCGCCGACTTCTGCCGCACTGTCGACATCGACCACTCCGAGCCCAACTACCCGCAGCACGGCTTCTCGCCGATCGTCCGGCGGACCCCGTCGGGCCGCTTCCAGGGCCGTCACCACCCCTATCTCGCGCCGGTCGAGGGCCCGTTGGAGCAGGAGCACTGGACGTATGTGCGCGCCTGGCAGGACGCGGTCGTCGCGGCCCGTGACAGCGGGCCGATGTTCCGGGTGGGCCCGGGTGAGATGATCTGCATCGACAACTACCGGGTGCTGCACGGCAGGGACGGGTACAGCGACCCGCTGCGCAAGGTCTGTTCGATCTGGGGCTGGAGCCAGGACGCGGTCGCGGTTCCGGACGGTCCGCTGGACATCGTCGTCCCACGGATCCCGATGGCATCGTGAAAACTCCGTCATTCCAGGGAGATGTGACGGGATGTCAGGATCCGGATATCCAAATATCAGGGTCCAGGAGCGGTGGCGGCCGTCGCCGCCCGCCGGGCGATCGACTCGGCGGCGGACGCGATCACCCGATCGGTCCCGGCCCGGTCGCCCGAGGTGATCAGGTCCAGTTGCAGGCCGCGCCACAACGCGACCAGTTCCCGGGCCAGGTCGTCCGCAGTGGCCTCCGGCACGTCGCCGCCCAGCGAGACCGCGATTCGTTCGCGCCACTCGCTGCCCACCGACCCCAGGAAGCTGTCGAACCGGCCGCGTTGATGCGCGGCCAGGCCCAGTACCTCGAAGAACGTCCGGTGGAACGGCAGGTTCTCGGCTGCCGCCACCGCGTCCCAGGCCGCGGCGATCCGCTCGCGCAGCGGGCGCAGCTGGTCGTCCATGATGACGAACGCCTCGCTGAGAATCGGGAAGCGCCCGCTCGCCTCGGCCAGCGCGGCCGTGATCAGCTCCTCCTTGGAGCCGAAGTAGTACAGCAGCATGCGATTGTTGGTGCCGATCGCGCTGCCGAGCTTGCGCAGGGTCAAGTCCGCGACGCCGTGCTCCAGGACGTAGTCCGCGGTCAGCCTCAGCAGGCGACCACGTTCGGACAGGGCCGGGGTATCGGGCATGGCCGGCACATTACCCGCAGCTCAATGGACGTAACCGAGCGGCCAGGGGCCGACGGGAAACTCACGGACACGGCGGCCTTCCGCGGGCGCTCGCTGCGGCGCCCGACCCAAACCGGGCACGGAACCCGTAAGTAACAAACACGGAATGACAGGGCAATCTCTGTGCGTCAGTCTCGGCTTGGTCGTCCGGCGGCAGACAGTCGGCACTGAGCACGGAGGGATGCGCGATGAGCTTCGTCAGCGCGTGCAGCACGGACCTCCGGTGCCGTGCCCACCAGTCGGCCTGGACGCGCGGACGCGTGGCGCACGGTTCACATCCGGAGTCCGAGGGCTCTCACACCTGACCTCGTACCGATGACCGCGCCCGGGGCCCTGCCCGGTCTGCGGTTCCACGGTGCCTCCACCCCGGGACCGCACTCTTTCGTCTCGCACGTGTCCCACGCCGCCGTACTGGCGTGCGCGCCTCACAGGTGTCTGTCCGGCCGTTCCCAGCCGCGCCACGCAGAAGGATTTCGCATGACCACTGCTCCACCCCGGCCTGCCCTGCCCCGCGGCTGCACGTTCGATGCCGACGACTGGGCGATCCTCGCCCGGCACTGGTACCCGGTCGCCCTGTCGAGCGAGATCGGCGACGCGCCGACCGCCGTGCGCCTGCTCGACGAGACCCTGGTGGCCTATCGGGTGGGCGGCGATGTGGTCGTGGCCCACGACATCTGCCCGCACCGGGGGGTGCCGCTGAGCCTCGGCCGCGGCGACGGGAACGGCATCACCTGCGCGTATCACGGGCTGCGCTTCGGTGACGGCGGGCGGTGCGTGCAGGTGCCGGCCCATCCGGAGTCGAAGATCCCGTCCCGGCTGAACCTGCGGACCTACCCCGTCGTCGAGCGGTACGGGCTGGTGTGGACCTGCCTGCGCCCCGAGCCCGACACGGCCCCGGTGATCCCGGCCATGGCCCACTGGGACGAGGCGGACTTCCAGCAGATCAACTGCCCCTGGATCGACATCGCCGCGTTCGCCGGCCGCCAGGTCGAGGGCTTCCTCGACGTCGCACACTTCGGCTTCGTCCACCTCGACTCCTTCGGCGACCCCGACAACACCGAGGTCCCCGAATACACCCCGGTACGCCACCAGTACGGCCACTCCGTCGACTACTGGAGCACCGTCAGCAACTACCCGCACGGCACCAAGGAGGCCCCGCCCGGCTTCCGGTGGCTGCGCCACTTCGACGTGCACCTGCCGTTCACGGCCACGCTCGTCGTGCACTTCCCCGATGGCGGGCTGCTCAACATCATGAACGCCGCCTCCCCCGTCTCCGCTCGCCAGACCCGCATGTTCGCCCCCATCGCCCGCAACTTCGACACCGACCAGCCCGTCCAGGCCGTATACGACTTCAACCGCACGGTCTTCGAGGAGGACCGCACCGTCGTCGAGGTCCAGAAACCCGAGAACCTCCCCCTCGACCCGAGACTCGAAGTGAACATCCCCGCCGACCGCAGCTCCATCGCCTACCGCCGCGGACTGCGCGACCTCGGCCTGAGCCACTTCTTCACGGCGTAGGGGCCCACCGTGCAGACACTCGACGTCATAGTCCACACGATCTGCCTCGCCTCCGGCACCAGCCGCAGTCACGAACTCCGGACGGCGGACGGCGGGGCCCTGGCGTCCTTCGAGGCGGGCGCCGAAAAAGGCCGTCACGTGTTCTGCGTACGGCGTGACGATGCAGGCCGGGGCGGCTCCCGCACCCCGCACCGTGAGCTCACCGTGGGCCGACGGCTACGGATCTCGCCCCCGCGCAACCACTTCCCGCTCGTGACGGCCGGGCATCACGTGCTCGTCGCGGGCGGTATCGGCAGCACACCCCTGCTGTCGACAGCCGAAGACCTGGCCGCGCGGGGAGCGTCGTTCGTCCTGCACCACTACACCTCCGGCGCGGCGGAGGTCCCCCTGCTGGAGCGGCTCCAGACCTCCGCTCTCGGCGAGCGGGCAGTGGTCCACCACAGCGAGCAGGGGGACACCGTCCGCGCGGGGCTGCCCGCCGAACTACAGGTCCCGGAAGCGGACACGGCCGTCCATATCTGCGGGCCCGACGGCTTCATGACCCACGTCGTGGCCGAGGCGACCGCTGCGGGCCGGAACCCCGGGCAGCTTCACACCGAACGCCTCGCCCCGGCGGCTCCGCCATCCGCCGAACCCGGAACCGGAGCCGAAGCCGGAACCGAAGCCGGAGACGGGGCGGAAGCCGAAGTCGCCACCGCGTTCACCGAACGGATCGCGAGCATCGGCACCGGCACCGGCACCGGCTGTCCCGTCCCCGCAGACCGCACCATCGCCGAGGTCCTCACCGTCCACGGCGTCGAGGTCGGCCTCTCCTGCGAGCAGGGCATCTGCGGCGCCTGCCCGACCCCCGTCCCGGCCGGCGAACCCGACCACCGCGACGAGGTCCGGTCCCCGGACGAACGCGCGGCGGGCGACCGGATCACCAACTGCTGCTCCCGCGCCCGCACCCCCGAACTTCTCCTCGACCTCTGACCCGGGATCCCGTATCCCGGGCCACCGCTCGACCGGAGACCGGCCCGGCATTGTCCGGGCCTCGCCCCACCCACGTTCCTCATGTCAGCCAGGAGCCGGTGCCGACCCGGCCTGTGAAAGGAAGCGCGCCATGACCACAAGTTCGAACAGTGACGACAGAGCGTTCGCCGCCCCCGACCGCCGTCTCTTCCTCAGACGGGGACTGCAGTTGGGCGGTGCCGTCCTGCTCGGCGGTCCGCTGCTCGCCGCGTGCGGCGATTCGGACTCGTCCTCGGCCTCCTCCCCGGCCTCCTCCGGTTCCAAGAGTTTCGGTGAGCTGACGCTCCGGCTGTCGTGGATCAAGAACGTCGAGTTCGCGGGCAGCTACATCGCGGACAGCAAGGGCTACTACACGGACGAGGGCTTCTCGAAGGCCACGCTGATCGGCGGCGGCCCGTCCGCGACGCCGATGGAGACGGATGTGGTCACCAAGAAGGCGCTCGTGGCGATCAGCGCCCCCGACATCACGGGCGCGGCCGTCGCCAAGGGCGCGCCGCTGAAGATCATCGGTGCGCAGTATCAGAAGAACCCGTTCTGCATCATGTCGATGGCCAAGGCCCCGATCGCCAAGCCGGAGGACATGTACGGCAAGAAGATCGGAGTCCAGGCGGGCAACGAGTCCGTGTGGGCGGCGTACATCAAGGCGACCGGGCTCGACGAGTCGAAGATCACGAAGGTACCGGTGCAGTTCGACCCGCTGCCCCTGACCCAGGGCACCGTGGACGGCTGGTTCTCCTTCGTGACGAACGAGCCGAACGCACTGCGTCTGAAGGGCTTCAAGGTCGCCACGATGCTGCTCGCCGACACCGGCTATCCGCTGGTCTCGGAGACGTACATCGTCCGCCAGGACACCATCGACAAGCAGCGTGGCCTGCTCAAGGCGTTCCTGCGCGCGGAGATCAAGGGCTGGAAGGCGAACATCGCCGACCCGGCGCTCGGCGCGAAGCTCGCGGCCGAGACGTACGGCAAGGGGCTCGGGCTGACGACCAAGGAGCAGACCCTCGAGTCCAAGGACGAGAGCGCGCTGATGGTGAGCGCCGACACCAAGAAGAACGGCCTGTTCACGATCACGCAGGCGCTGATCGACGAGAACATCAAGACGCTGAAGTACGGCGGCCTCGACATCACCGCCGACAAGCTCTTCGACCTCTCGATCCTCGAAGAGGTCTACAAGGAAGACCCCAGCCTCATCTAAGGCCCCGGCGGTACCGGTGCGGCCCCGTCGGCCCGCCGGTACCGGTCTCCCCTACCCGCACCGCACACAGAGGTCACCGATGAGTACAGCAGCAGCCGTTCCCGAAGCATCCGACGACTCCGGAGGGCCGGCCGATATCGGCACCGGGCTGTCCCTGCGCGGGCTGAGCAAGGAGTTCAAGCTCGGCCGACAGCGCGTACCCGCACTGGACGGCGTCGACCTGGACACGGCTGAGGGGCAGTTCCTCGCGCTGCTGGGGCCGTCGGGCTGCGGCAAGTCGACCGTGCTGCGGATCCTCGCCGGGCTCGACAGCCCGACCTCCGGTACGGCCCTCGTGCACGGCGAGGACCCGGAGGCGGCCCGCAAACGGCACCACCTGGGCATAGCCTTCCAGGACGCCGCGCTGCTGCCGTGGCGCTCGGTCGCCGCCAACATCCGCCTCCCGCTGGAGATCAGCGGCATCAAGGCCGACCCGGCGGCGATCTCCGACCTCATCCGGCTGGTCGGCCTCGAAGGCTTCGAGAAGGCACGCCCCGCCCAGCTCTCCGGTGGCATGCGGCAACGCGTCGCCATCGCCCGCTCGCTGGTCGTCGACCCCAAGGTGCTGCTGCTGGACGAACCGTTCGGGGCGCTGGACGACATGACCCGCCAGCGGCTCAACCTCGAACTCCAGCGCATCTGGCAGGCCCGCGCGGTGACCACCCTGCTCGTCACGCACTCCATCAACGAGGCCGTGCTGCTGAGCGACACCGTCGCGGTCATGTCGCCCCGTCCGGGCCGGATCGTGGAGAAGGTCACCATCGACCTGCCCCGTCCCCGCACACCGGAGATGATGCGCTCGCCCGAGTTCCACGCGTACGCCGACCAGTTGTCGGAACTCCTGTTCGGCCGCGTCGACCCGCCCGCCGGCCCGCCCGCCAACAGCGCCGCCGACGCTCACGGTCCCGCAGTGGAGGCGTCATGAGTGCGCGGCGTTCCGCCTGGACCGGCGGGGCCCTCGGCATCGCGGCCCTGATCGGGGCGTGGTCGCTGCTGTCCACCACGGTCGTCGGCACCGGGGACGGCGTGCCCACCCCCTGGGCGGTCGTGGCGAGCATGTTCGACGACGGCTGGACCTTCTACAGTCCGCATGTCGAGCAGACCGTCGGCGAGGCCCTGACCGGCTATCTGGTCGGCAACGGGCTGGCGCTGGGCCTGGCGATCCTGGTGCTGCTGGTGCCCGTGCTGGAGCGGGTGATCACGCAGATCGCGGTGGCCTCGTACTGCCTGCCCATCGTGGCGATCGGCCCGATCCTGTCCCTCGTCCTCGACGGGGACAAGCCGATGTCGGCGATGGCCGGGCTGTCGGTCTTCTTCACCACCCTGATCGGCGCACTGCTCGGGCTGCGCTCGGCCGACCCGGCCGCGCTCGACCTGGTACGCGCCTACGGCGGCGGCCGCTGGCAGCAGATGCTGCGGGTCCGCCTGATCGCCGCGCTGCCCAGCACGCTGGCCGCACTCAAGATCGCCGGTCCGGCAGCGCTGCTCGGCGCGATCATCGGCGAGTATCTCGGCCGGGTCGACAGCGGCCTCGGCATCGCCATGACCATCGCCCAGCAACAACTCGACGTGCCCCGCACCTGGGGCATCGCCCTGGTCTCGGGCGCGGTGGCAGGCCTCGCGTACGGCGCGGTCGGGCTCGTCGCCCGCTACGCCCTGCCGTGGTCGCGCACGACGACAGTGGAAGGCGGACACGCATGAGCACCGCGACACAGACGCACAGGGCCCCCGCGCTGCGCTTCGCGGCGGGCGTGCTGCGCCCGCTGCTGAACGTGGTCGTGACGATGGCGGCCGTCGTCGTCCTGTGGATCATCTTCCTGCAGACCTACGACCTGGACCCCCTGGTGGCCAAGTCACCGGTCGACATCTTCCACTACCTGTTCACGGGCGCGGACGCGGGCGCCCATCGCTCCCTGGTCTCCTCCGGTCTGGGCCGCACGCTGCTGGACGCCGGGTTGGGTTTCGTCGCCGGGCTGGCGGCGGCGGTCGGTGTGGCGGTCGTCTTCGTACTCCTCCGCAGCGTCGAGCAGGCCCTGCTTCCGATGGCGGTCGTCGTACGCTCCGTGCCCTTGGTGGCGATGACCCCGCTCATCACGCTCGTCTTCGGCCGCGGCCTGATGGCCACCACCGTCATCAGCGGCCTGATCGTCTTCTTCCCCGCCCTGGTCACCATGGCCTTCGGCCTGCGCTCCGCCTCCCGCCAGGCCGCCGAGCTGTGCCGCGCATACGGCGCCGGAGGCTGGACCGTCGCCCGCAAGGTCATGCTGCCCAGCGCGGTCCCCGCGTTCTTCGCCAGTGCCCGCATCGGCGTCCCCGGAGCCCTGATCGGCGCGATGCTCGCCGAATGGCTCTCCACCGGACAAGGCCTCGGCTACGCCATGCTCAAGGACTCCTCCACCTTCGACTACGACCACCTCTGGGCCTCGGTCGCGGTCCTCACCGCGGTGTCCGCACTGGCGTACAACATCATCGCGGCCATCGAGACCGTCGCCCTGGCCCGCTTCGCACCCAACATCCGCCCGGGCACCTGACCCCGTCGCGGCTGCGCCTGGAGACCTGCGGGCTTCGATCTTTTCCACAGCTCGGTGCCGCTGCTCTCCCTGGGCGCAGCGAGGTCGCCCCGGCCGGCTCCTGGACTTCTGCTGCGGTGCCGGAGGCCCGGTCGGCGGCTACCTCGGCGCCCGTGCCATCGGCATCGGCATCGGCATCGGCACGCTGTACGCGATCCAGCTCGTGCGCTGACCGCACATGGCTCAGCCCTGATGAACGCGGTGCGCCGTCCATGGGGCCGTTTCCTCTTCGGGCCGTTCCCCTGGCCTCGCGCCTGTCCGCCAGACGCACCGGCATCCGCGCCGCCTCCAGTGCCGGCCCGGCACTCGGCAGTCCGCGCGGTGGACGGCAGCCCCATACCGCCGAACCAGCAAACGGAACAACGAAATCGGCCCGGAAACACTCTCGGCCCGACCCCGGCCGCGCCCTCCCGGGGTCAGAAGGGGTTTGGCACCTCACCCCTTCTCAGCCCGTGTCAGTCTTTTCCGGTCCTTGTGTCCAACCTGCGTCCAGAACGCGTCCCGGATGAACACCCTCCACCCCACCGCATGGACTCTTTCCACAGCTGAAGGCCTGAGTCACACAACCATGCCCAGCGGATTGCCCTTCGGACGCGCAGCGACCGCAACCCTATGCACCCGCGAGCAGCCCGCTCAAAGCGCCGAGACCCATGCATTGCGCGGAGATTCAGACCTCACCTGACACCCGGTCGAGCCGTTCGACTGCCAGGCCTACGTCCACGTCCAGCGGGCGGTCGGGGTCGATCGGAAGGAGTGCGTCGGTCAGCCGGGAGAGAAGCGCGGCGCAGGCCGAAGCCTTGGGTCGACGGGCGCCTACGTACGCCGGCCGGCGTAGTGCGAGGGCCAGTGAACCCTGCACCAGCCGAAACAGCTCCGCCTGCTTCCGGGCCGGGCGCCCGTCCCCTGCGGACGGCCCCGCGAGAGACTGGGACATCTCGCGGTACGACGGGCTGCCCGCCTTCTGGCGCAGCAGCCGCAGTTCGTGGGCGAACCGCTGAACGGGACCGGCGTCCGGGTCCACCGGGCGCCCGGGACGACCCAATCGCAGCTCCCCAAAAGCATCTCAAGACGGTGCTTTTGGACTATGGCGGAGCCGAACGGCACAGGACAACGCCCGGGCCGGTGACATCGGTCACCGGCCCGGGCCTCATGCTTCACCGCACTCGGCGGCGTGGTGCTGTCACGCGTGCTCGTAGTAGGACAGGTGGCTCTTCCAGTTGAAGACCGTGTCGGGAATGTACGTGCCGCCGGGCGGGGTCACGATGAACTGGTCGTCCCAGTTCTGGGGGTTCGCCCGGACGTTCAGCCCGTCACAGCTGCCCATCTGGCGCGACTGGGCGTTCTCCACCTCGGCCATGCACTTGCCGGTGTCCGCCATCAGTTCGTCGCCGTCGACGAACCACCACTGGGTGTGGTCGTTGTAGTTGCAGGTCTTGAGGACCGCGTAGCCGGAGGAGGTGTAGCCGAGGCAGGAGTTGCCCTGGCCGATCAGGTAGCCGACCGCGCCGTCCTTGTTGGTGTGCGTCGTCTCGGCGACGTCCCAGTTGTAGTACGGCGAGTTCCAGCTGCCCGAGTACAGGTCGTCGTGCACGGTGGAGCCGGAGGCGTTGTGGGGGATGCGGAACTGCAGGCCGTCGGCGATCGGCTGGCCCCGCTTCTCGGCGATGACCGGCTCGATGGACCCGCCGCCGGTGTAGGCGATCGGGAAGGCACCGAAGTTGTGACCCATGATGTAGTTCGCCGTGTTCTGGATGCTGCTGACCATGGCCGGTCCGGCACTGCCGATGCGGTTGCCCACCGTCTTGAGCAGGTTGCCGAGCTCCTTGAACGTGGCCCTGACGCCCTGGCCGACGTACTTCTCGTCCAGCTTGTCGAGGCCGGAGAAGGCCAGCATGGAGACCGTGGCGTCGAAGAAGGCGCCTCCGACGCTCTTCCAGTTGAGGTAGCCGTCGGTCAGGTACTGGAAGGCCAGGGCGCCTACGAAGCCGCCGGTGAACGACGCGATACGCACGCCCCACTTGCAGCCGACCGGTCCGGTGAGCGAGCAGATCAACGTGGAGGCGAGGATCGTGACCACCGCGTCCACGGCGATCTCGACCGCCCGTGCGGTCAGATAGGACCAGCCGGCCGTCGTCGCCTTGTGCATCTTGCTCACGCAGTCGGCGGCGGCCTCCTTCGCCTTGACGGCCACGATCTTCGTCTGCTGGGTGTCGAGCGAGTACGAGGCGGCCTGCACGGTGACGACCGGCTCGGTCGTCACCGTGCGGGGCGGCTTGCCGTACGCGGCCTCGATCGCGTTGACCGAGTCGTCGCAGAACTGCGTGGCCGAGATCTTGGGCTGGGCGGCCCTGAGGGCCGGTGCCCTGGCGTCCAGGATCGTGGCGGCCACGGCGGCGACCAGCACGGCGATGAGCAGCGTCCGTAGCGTCCGTATCGGCACCCGTTGGAACGGGTGCCCACTGAACCAGGTCAGCACTGATGAGCTCCTTGGGAGGATGTGATGGGTCAGCGGTCGCGGCGGTGCGGGTGTCGCCGGTGCGCTCCGGCCCCTCGGGGGAGGGACTGGGGTGACCCGATCCTGGAGCTGCCACAGTTGTTGCTCAAGCCCCTCGCCAGGCCGCAAACAACCCTGTGACCTGCGTTAGCGCGTGCGGCTAGGGCCTGTTACAAACGACCTGTCCCAGGTGTATTGATCACGAGCGTTGTCAACGCTGACCGGGCTTGAACATGGCGAAGGCCTCCGTGTGAGGTGGAGGTGTCGAATCTTCACCGCACGGAGGCCTTCGCGTCCCACCGTGATGCCCGACTGACCGTTCACGGCAGGCGACTGCTCGTCGACCGTGTCCGCTCTGGCCGTCCCGTGGCGCACGTCGCCGCGGAGATGGGCATTTCGAGTGGACTCGCAGATTAGAGGCCGGTTATAGACCGGATGCGTAGTTCCTGATCAGTGTTCGAGACCAGTCCCCGCCCTGGCGTGCGTTCACAGGTCCCGTGGATCCGCCCCGCCGGCCTTCGGGTTGGCGGGGCGGCGGGCCTATGGGGCGGGGTCTTCAAGCCCGTGTGCCGCCTTCAGGTCCGGATGCGGAATCCTGCGCTCAGCTGCTGCTCCCGCCGCGAGCTGGGGCCGACACGGAGCATGAACTCACCCGGTTCGACCACTCGCCGGTTGTCGGCCGTGACGAGTGAGCACTGCGCGGCGGGGATGCCGAGGCGGACGTCCAGGCTTTCGCCGGGAGGGATTTCGACCTGGGTGAAACCCTTCAGCTCCTGCTCGGCCCAGGTGACGCTGGTGGTCAGGTCGCTGATGTACGCCTGGACCGTCTCCAGAGCAGGACGGTCCCCGCTGTTGGTGAGCCGCACCGTTGCGTCGACGGTGCCGTCGGCCGAGACGTCCGGGTCGTGCACGACGAGGTCGGAGTAGGTGACGGTGGTGTAGGTGAGGCCCTCGCCGAACGCGAACAGGGGGTCCTGGGTGAGATCCGCGTAGCGGCTTCCGTGCTGGCCTCGCACCTGGTTGTAGAAGACCGGTTGCTGTCCGACGTGGCGAGCGAAGGACACCGGGAGCCGGCCGCTGGGTTCGATGAGTCCGAGGAGGAGTTCGGCGACGGCGCGGCCACCGCGCATGCCCGGGTTGAACGCTTCGATGAGTGCCGCCGCGTTCAGTGCCGACTCGGGGAGGGTGCTCGGCTTGGACTGGACGAGTACGACGATCATGGGTGTGCCGGTGGCGGCGACCGCGTCCAGCAAGGCGATCTGGCCTCCTTGGAGGTCGAGCGTGGCCGTGGAGCGCAGCTCACCGGTGAGGGCGATGGTGTCCCCCACGACCACGACGGCGTAGTCGGCGGCCGCTGCTGCGGCGACAGCCTCCCGGAGCTGTGCCTGGTCGACCGGGGCGGGGATGAAGACGGGCGGCTGCGGTTGGCCGTCGGGCCCGACCGACCACTCGCCCATGGATGCGGGCCTTTCGATGTCGGCACCGCGGGCGTGCGTGACGGTCCAGTCGGCGGGTGCGACGGCGCGCAGGCCGTCGAGCACCGTCTCCACCGTCTCGCGTGGATGCCCGTCGGGCATCCACGCGACCTGTCCGGATGCGCCCGCCCAGTCGCCGAGCATGGCTTCCGGGCTGTCGGCGTTGGGGCCGATGACCGCGATCGTCCGCGGCGTGCCCCGGTTCGCGGCGCGGCCGGTTCCGTCGGAGGTCAGCCCGCCGTCGAGGGGCAGGGTGCCGTCGTTGCGCAGCAGCACCAGGGAGCGTCGGGCGGTTTCCAGGTTGAGGTCGGCGTGCGCGCGGCAGCCGATCACCTGCGCCTGCCGCTCGGGGTCGGGGGTGCGGGGGTCCTCGAAGAGCCCGAGTTCGAACTTCAGCCGCAGAATCCGCCGTACGGCGTCGTCGATCTGTTTCTCGTCGATCAGGCCGCGGGTGACCGCCTCCTGCGCGCCCTCGAAGAACGCCGGCGTGGCCATGATGAGGTCGTTGCCGGCGTTGACGGCGACCGCCGCCGCCTCGACGTGGTCGGCGCAGGTCCGCTGGTCGTAGACCATCCGGCCGACGTTGTCCCAGTCGGTCACCAGGGTGCCGGTGAAGCCCCACTCGCCCTTGAGTACGTCATTGATCAGCCACTGATGCGCGGTGATGGGCACGCCGTCGATCGACTGGTAGCCCAGCATGAAAGTGCTGCAGCCGGCCTGAGCCGCTTTTTCGAAGGGGGGCAGGAACCAGGAGCGCAGCTTGCGCGGGCTGAGATCGGCTTCGCTCGCGTCGCGCCCGCCCAGGGTTTCGGAGTAGCCCGCGAAGTGCTTGGCGCACGCCAGCACGGCTGTCGGATCGCTGAGGCCCTCACCCTGATAGCCACGCACCATCGCCGCCCCGAGTTCACCGATCAGGAACGGGTCCTCGCCGAACGTCTCGTTGACCCGGCCCCAGCGCAGGTCCCGGGTGATGCACAGCACCGGCGAGAACGTCCACTGGATTCCGGTCGCCGCGATCTCGGTCGCGGCCACCCGGGCGACACGGCGGAGCAAGGAGGGGTCCCAGGTGCAGGCCATGGCCAGCTGGGTCGGGAAGATGGTCGCGCCCGGCCAGAACGAGTGGCCGTGGATGCCGTCGTCGGCCGTCAGCAGCGGAATGCCGAGCCGTGTCCGCCGGGCCAGTTCCACGGCTTCCGGCATCCTCTCGGGCGACACGTGCAGGACCGATCCGGCCAGCTTGGCCGACACGATGTCCGCCAGGTCCCCGTGTTGTGCGTCGAGCGTCAGCAACTGCCCGGCCTTCTCCGGCATGGTCATCCGTGCCAGCAGGTCTTCGATCCTCGCTTCCACGGACGCTTCCGGATCCAGGTACGCCGCAGAGCGGACCGGCTGTCCCACTGTGTTCTCCAAGAAATGAGTCGTACGTGGTCAGAGAGTTGATCGGCGACGGCGGGTGCTGATGACGTCGCGTCGGTTCGGGCTCGGCTGTGACGTCGAGCCACGGATCACGAGGCTGGTGGGGATGATGTGTGTGTGAGGGGGCGGCCTCCGGCGATCTGCGCACGTGGTCGAGCAGCAGACGGGCCGCTGCCTCGCCCATTTCCCGCATCGGTTGGCGCACGGTGGTCAGTGCCGGATAGGTGTACGACGCCAGTTCGATGTCATCGAACCCCACCACGGCGACATCCTGCGGAATCCGAAGGCCGGCCTCGTGCAAGGCGGCGAGCGCGCCGGCCGCAGAGGGGTCGTTGTGCCCGAAGACGGCGTCGAATTCCAGGCCCTCCGCGAGAGCTTGCGCGACCGCGCTCCGGGCGCTGTCGAACAAGAAGTCACCGCCGATGATGCTGCGCGGGTCGAGCTCGGTCCCTGCCTGCGCATAGACGTCGACGAAGCCGCCCAGCCGCTCCTGAGTACAGCCGTACTCCTCGGGACCGGTCACCACCAGAGGTCGACGGCGGCCGATGTCCAGCAGGTGGCGCGCCGCCTGCTCACCGCCCTCCCGGTTGGTGGTGGCCACGTAGGGAAATCCCGGCCGCTGGAAGCGATCGTCGATCAGCACCACCGGCAGCCCCGCTTCGTGCAGTTCCGTGATGGACCCCAGAGCCCCCTCGGGCTCTACCACCAGCAGACCGTCGAACGACTTGGCAGCGACCGGCAGTCCCAGCCTGCGCAGCGACTCCTCACCACGGTTCCAGGTCAGGATGCGCAGTCCGAAGCCCTCGCTCTCCAGCGTGTCGACGACCGCCTGCACGATGCCGGACCAGGCCCAGGCCGTATCGGGAACCAGCATGCCGATCATCTGCGTCGTGCCGCGGGCGAGCCCTACAGCCCCGGCGCTCGGCACATAGCCGAGCTCGGAGATCGCCTTGCGGACCTTCACGACGGTGTTCTCGTGGATCTCGCCTTTGCCGTTCAGCACCCGCGAGACCGTCGTCTTGCTGACCCCGGCCCGCGCGGCCACGTCCGCGATGGTGACGCCCATGTCACCTCCCCTCCCTTCCCGCCCGCCGAAAGGCCCGACCGTCAACACACCAGTCGAAGCAGGCTCAGCCCTTTACGGCGGAGCTGGCTACGCCCTGCACGAACCACCGCTGGAAGAACGTGAAGACGATCAGTACCGGCAGGACCAGCAGGACACCGAAGGCGAGGACCTGGCCCCAGTCCACGGGCTGCTGGCCCTGGAAGACGCTCATCTGCAGCGGGAGTGGACGTACTGAGGGGTCGGAGACCATCAGGACGGGCCAGAGGAAGGAGCCCCACTGGCCGAGGAAGGTCAGGATCGCCACCGACGCGTACACAGGCTTCGACATCGGGACGACGATCGCGAAGAAGGTGCGCCAGGGGCCGGCGCCGTCGATGCGGGCGGCTTCCTCGATGCTGGGCGGGATCGCGCGGAAGTAGGTGGCGAACTGGAAGATGGAGAAGGCTTGGGCGATGAAGGGGATGGCCTGGATGTAGATGGTGTTGCGCTGTTCGTTGAACATGTAGAACAGCGGGACGGCCACTGCTTCGAACGGGACGAGCAGCAGCAGCAGTACGAGGGTGAAGACGGTGTTCTGGCCTTTCCAGCGCAGCCGGGTGAGCCCGTAGGCGGCCATGGAGTTGACGATCAGTCCGCCGAGGACGACGACGGCGGACAGGAGCAGTGAGATGCCCATGAACCGCCAGAAGTAGCCGGTGGCGTCGGAGTCGAAACTGTCCAGGACGGCACGGTAGTTGTTGAAGGACAGGTGGGTGGGCAGGAAGCCGGTCAGGCCGTTGAGCACTTCGTCGGAGGGCTTGAAGCTGCCCAGGAACAGGTAGAGGACGGGCAGGACGAAGATGAAGGCCAGGACGCTCAGGACGGCGTAGTCGAGGAAGCGGCGCAGGGGTGAGCGGGTCATGGTCAGTCCTCGTTGCCCGCGCTGACGACGCGGCGCTGGATGAGGGTCAGGGCGACGACGATCAGGAAGAAGACGACGGTGATCGCGGACGCCTGGCCGATGTTGTTCTGGTCGAAGGCCGTGGTGACGGCCTGGTACATCACCGTGCGGGTGGCGTCCTCGTCGAGTCCGCCGCCCTTGACGAGGACGTAGACCTGGTCGAAGACGCGGAAGGAGAACACCGAGGTGAGCAGGGCGACGAAGACGAGGGTGCCGCGGATGCCGGGCAGGGTGACGTGGCGGAACTGCTGCCAGCGGCTCGCGCGGTCGAGCTCGGCGGCCTCGTAGAGCTCGCCTGGGATCTGCTGGAGGCCGGCGAGGAGGATGACCATCTGGAAGCCGACGCCCTGCCAGACGGACAGCACGATGACCGAGGCCATGGCGGTGAGCCCGTCGCCGAGCCAGTCGAAGGCGCCCCAGTTGCCGAAAGTCACCGCGTCCAGGGCGGAGTTGAGCAGGCCGTCGCCGCTGCGGGCGAGGATGAGCCGCCAGATGACGGCGACCAGGGCCATGGGGAAGACGACGGGCAGGAAGAACAGGGACCGGAACAGGCCGATGGCCTTGAGTTTGCGGTTGAGGAGGATCGCCAGGGCCAGCGCCAGGCCGGTCTGCAGGGGTACGACGACCACGGCGAAGGTCAGGTTGTTCAGCAGGGCCCGCAGGAACGGGCCGGACATGTCGGGGTCGGTGAACAGGCGCCGGTACTGCTCCAGGCCGAAGAAGCGGGGCGGGAGCGGCGAGCCGAGGCGCACGTTGTAGAAGGAGAGTACGACCGCGTAGCCGAAGGGGACGCCGACGAAGGCGATGAGGCCGACGAGGGCGGGTGCGGACATCAGCAGCCCGTGCAGCCAGTCGCGGTTTCTGCGCCCGGGCCGTTTGGGCTTGGCGGATGTCGGTGGTGAGGTCGGTTTCCTGCCGGCGGGCGTGGCGGGTGCGGGGTTGACGGTGGTCACGGTAGGGGTCCTCTTCCCTGCCGGGAGGGGCGGGCGCTGTCAGGGTGCGCCCGGCCCTCCCGGCTGCTGGATGCCGGCTACGGCAGCTGGTAACCGTCGTTGTCCGAGTAGTCCTGGTCGATGGCGCGGGCGGCCTTGGACAGAGCGGTCTTCGGGTCGGCGCCGCCGTAGATGTCGCTCACCGCCTGGCTGAACTTGGCGGTGACCGTGGGGTATCCGGCGGTGACCGGGCGGGTCACGGCCACGCAGGACTTCGTGATGTCACTGTCGCCACACGGCTTGGCCAGCTGGTCGGCGAAGAGCTGGAGCGGGCCGCCCTGCTTGTACAGGTCGCTCTTGGCGAGCACGGACTTGGTGCCGGGAGGGGCACCGTTGGCCGTGGTCATCGCGGTGACGTTGGTGTCGTTCATGAGGGAGTCGAGAAAGGCGCCGGCGGCCTTTCCGTTCTTGGTGTCGGCGCCGATGCCCCAGGCCCAGGAGCCCTGGCCGGTCTTGGGGCCGTTGCCGAAGTCGGGCAGCGGCAGCACGACGAGGTCGTCACCGAGGGCCTTGCTGTAGGCGGGGTACATCCAGTGGCCCACCCAGCTGAGGGCGACGCGGCCCTTGGTGAAGGCGTTCGAGTCGGTGTTGGGATCGACATAGGTCTTCCAGGACTGGAAGGTCTTCAGCGCCGAGGCCACGGCCGGGGTGTCGAGAGCGCCTTCGGCCTTGCCGTTCTTCAGCAGCGAGCCGCCCGCCGACCAGACGATCGGGCCGAAGCCGTAGGTGCCCCACTCGTTGGCGAAGCCGCCGCCCTCCTGAAGGTCCAGGCTCTTGCCGTCGGAGTCCTTGGCGGCCAGCTTCTTGACGGCCGCGGTGAACTCGGCCGCCGTCCAGGCGTCGGACACACCGGTGGGATACTTCACCCCGGCCGCGTCCAGCAGCTTCTTGTTGCCGTAGATGCCGAGCCCGGAGTCGTACAAGCCCAGGCCGTAGTGCTTGCCGTCGATCTCGCCCTCGGCCTTGACCGCGTCCGTGGCGTTGGCCAGGGTCTTGGCGGAGACGTAGTCGTCGATCGCGGCGAGCTTCCGGTTGTAGACGAAGCTCGCCATGGTCGGGCCGTCGAACTCCATCACGTCCGGCAGCTTGGAGGCGTCGGTGGTGGTGATGGTCTTGGTGTAGTCGTTGTCGGGGATCAGCGTCAGCTTGACCTTGACCTTCTTCTGTGAGGAGTTGAAGGTCTTCACCGCGTTCTGCACGGCGGTGGCCTCGCTCTGCTGACCCTGGTGGGCCCAGACAGTGATGGTGCCCGTGCCGCTGCCCTTCTCTGCGGAGGTGTTGGTGCCGCTGCCCCCGCCGCAGGCGGCCAGCGCGGCCAGGGGAAGGACGAGGGCCAGGGCCGTACAAGCCGTCCGGCGGGAACTTCTACTGCCGATGTTCATGGTGGGTGCCTCCGGTGCGTGGTGCGGGTCAGGGTGGGAGGTGCGGATGGGGCGTGGAGGGTGGAGAACCGGGGTGGGGACGGGCCCTACGGCGTGGGCAGGGCTGCCTACGCGTGCGGAGAGAGGCCGGTGCTCATGCGGACTGTCCTTCGGGCTCGGCGGAGTTGCCGCTCGCTTCCTTGATCACGAGAGACCGCAGCTCCCAGGCGTCGACCGCGTAGCCGAGGCGCGTACCCGGTGCGGTACGGGCCTGCAGCCGCCACGGGCCCTGCCCTGTCGGGTAGAAGCGCAGGGTGAGGACCTGGCCGGTGGCGGTCAGGAAGACTTCGGCGATGGAGTGGTCGACGACCACACGCACGTCGACGGGCCGGCCGACTGGGCAAGGCATCCGGTAGGAGCCGCCGCGGGCCCGGGGGTCCAGCGACGCGTGGTCGCGGTCGACGACCAGTTCGCCTGTGCCGGCGTCGAGGCGGATGTCGAGGTACTCGGAGCCGTCCGGGGTGGTCAGCAGCCGCAGACCGGCATTCCCGGTGGGCTCCAGACGGGCCGTCAGGTCGAAGGCGCGGCCCACGCTGCCGAGGTCCACCGGACCGTCTGTCACGCCCTCGGTGTGGACGGCGTGCTCGCCGCGCAGGTCGAGCAGTTCGGCGGCGGGCTGCTGGCGCAGCGTTCCGTCGCCACCGACCGAGATCTCGCGAGGCAGGGTCAGCACGCCGGCCCATCCGTCCGCGACCGCCCAGACTTCCTCCCGGGCTTCCACGGACCAGCCCCACAGCAGCCATCTGCCGCCGGGTGCACGCAGCAGGGCGGGTGCATAACAGTCAGGGCCGTGGTCCACGAGGACTGGCGCGCCGGCCTCGAAGACGTTGCCGTGTTCCTCGCCTACCAGAGCCGTGACGCACCGTGGGCTGTCGTCGTCGTTCCAGGCGCTGAAGACAAGAGCACCAGGCCGTCCGGACTGCGCCGGTAGGTACTGAGGACACTCCCAGCCCTCGCCGGTGTGCAGGTCGGTGCCGCCGACCCGCTCCTGCTCGCGGGCGTCGAAGGGACCCAGGTAGGTCCAGGTCTCCAGGTCGGGCGACTCGTACAGCAGGGCCGCGCCACGGCCGTCCGCGAGGGCGGCGCCGACCAGCATCCGCCAGCCGTCGCCGTCCCGCCAGACGTACGGGTCGCGGTACATGGTGCAGCTCTCGGGCCAAGCGGGGACGACAGGTTCGCCCTGCGGGCGGAAGGTCAGGCCGCCGTCATGGGAGGTGGCGCAGGTGACGGGCTGGTGCTGGGGGGAGCGGTCCTCGCGGTGCGCGGAGTAGAAGGCGACCAGCCGGTCGCCGTCGGAGACGGCGTTGCCGGAGAAGCAGCCGTCGGCGTCCACGCCGCCCGGGGTCGGGGACAGGGCGATCGGCAGCGGCTCCCAGGTCAGCAGGTCGGGGCTGCGGAAGTGGCCCCAGTGCATGTTCGCGTGGGTCGCGCCGTACGGGTTGTACTGGAAGAAGACGTGGTAGTGGCCGTCATGGAAGACCAGCCCGTTGGGGTCATTGATCCAGTTGCGGGGCGGGCGCAAGTGCGCAACGGGCCGGAACAGATCACGGGGCGCGGTGGACACACACGTGCCTTTCGGTATGTACAGAGGGCATGCGAAGGGCGGTCACCGGACGAAGCCAGCCACGAGCCCTACGCAGCACTCGAAGTGGTGGCCTTCACCAGCACTCGCGGCAGGCTCCCGGTGGCATACCAACGGACGCCAGGTCCAGCGCGATGCCGGCGGCGAGTTCTGGGACAGAGGTTTGGTGACGCGCCGACACCTGGTCGGCGAGGAGCGCGAGGCTCAGTACCCTCGCGCTAAAGAGGCCGGGCCGCTGGAGGAGCGGGCCGAACTGACGCAGACCGATCCGCCCGTGCTTACCGGCGCGGCGGAGGCGGCGTCCAGCGCCGGCAGGCCGCGACGGCTCGACACCTCGTGGAAGATTTCAGGGGACATGTGTGTACCCTCACTGTGTTCGAAGTACTGACAGGACCGACGACCGGTTGCGACGGTCGCCTGTCATGGTGCGAAATGCTTCGCCGTCCCGAGGTCAGAGTCGGGGCGGCGAAGCGACCGATGCCCGCGCCACCAGCGGGCAAAGCAGCATCTCCTGGCTGTCCGGGCCCGGTGGCCGGCCCGGTGTCTTGGTGAGCGCGAGCAGCTGGGCCACAGCCCGTGCCCCCATCTCGTAGTGCGGGAGCTGAACCGTGCTCAGCGCGGGGTAGACGGCCTCGCAGACCAGCTCCTGGTTGTCGAACCCGATGACCGACAGGTCACCGGGGATGGACAGTCCCAACTCGGCGGCAGCGCGATAAGCACCGGCGGCCATCCGGTCGTTGAAACAGAACAGTGCCGTGGGCCGCTGCTCCGCCGTCAGCAGGCGCCGGGCAGCCCGGTAGCCCGCGTCCACGTCGCCGACCGTCGTCCCGAAGGACACTGCCGTCTCCGCGGCGACCAAAGACGGGTCATAGGGGACACCGACCTCGGCCAGCGCCTTGCGGTAGCCCTCCAAGCGGCCCTGCCGGGCGGGAACGTCGACGGTCTGCACGGTCATGCCGATCCTGCGGTGCCCGTGGTCGATCAGCTCACGCACCGCCGTGTATCCGCCCTGGACCTCATCGGGCACCACGGAGGGGACGGCAGGGTCCTCGGAGCGCGCGTCCAGCAGCACAGTGGGGGTCGAGGCCAGGCTCTCCGGCACGCGTACGTTCCGGTGGTACATCGCCGCGTACAGCACGCCGTCCACCTGCCGCTGGAGCAGCATCTCGATGCTGGTGCGCTCCAGTTCGGCATCGCCGCTGGTGTTGACCAGCAGCAGCACCAGGCCCTCGGCTGCGGCGGCCTCCTGGGCGCCCAGGATCGTGCGGCTGGCATGGGGGGTGGTGGCGATCTCATCGCTGACGAAGCCGATGGTGTGCGACCGCTTCAGTCTCAGCCCCCGGGCGAGGCCGTTCGGCGCGTACCCGAGTTCGTCGGCGACCCGCAGGACGCGCTGCCGGGTCTCCGCACTGGCCCGCTTGCCCTCGACGCCGTTCAGGATGTGCGACACGGTCGCGGTCGACACACCAGCCGCCGCGGCCACGTCCTTGATCCCGATCCGGCGCGCCATTGCCCCTGCCCAAAGTAGTAGATACCGGGTTGGTTAATCGTTTAGCCAACTGCGTGCACATGAGATTGCCCATGGCCAGAGCTCCTGTCAATGGCTTGTTACGAACTCTTGGCCGTCAGGTGTCCTGTGGGGAGGTCCAGCAGCGACGTCGTACACACCCCGATCCGCGCCGGACCTCAGGCGGCGCCCGTGCGGAACGGGTTCCGCACAAATGAGGCCGGAAAGCCCTCGTGAACAGGCGAGGACTACGGAGGGTTGTGGCCGGACAAGAGGTCACCGGGCCCAAAGAGCACGCCGCCGTTCTGCGCACGTTCATCCAGGAAGAGGGGGCCCGCACGCGGAGAAAGCTCCCCAGCCACGGTCAACCTGCAGGCCGTTGAGCTGCCGGCCCCGCGCAAGCAGGGATAGCTCCTGGTCGGGGGGGGGGGGGGGGGGGGGGGGGACAACCCACCCCCCCCCCCCCCCCCCCCCCCCCCACCAACCCAGAAGAGAACAAAAGGAAAAAAAGAGGC